>JBBSQG010000023.1:0-15263 GCA_038258125.1 Solirubrobacterales bacterium | reverse complement strand
GCCGCCGCTGTTCATCTCCACAGCATGCTGAGCGGGTCAGATGCTCGCCTGCGCGGCAAGCCGCTCGAGCCGTTCAGCCCCGCCGGGCCTCCCAGCTGAACCCGCGCACCGCAAGCACCGTGCCGACCACTGCCCACGCCAGGACGACCAGCAGATCGGAGACCTCGCCGGAGAACGGCGCGCCCGTCACCATCGCCGCCGACAGGCCGTCGATCAGGTGCGTGAGCGGGAGCACCTCGGCGATGTCGCGCATGAACGCGGGGGCGTTGGCGGCATCGTAGAAGACGCCCGAGATCAGGATCGCCGGCAGGAAGATCGCGTTGACGTAGGCGGGCGCGGAGTCGAAGTTCGGGATCGCGTGTGAGAGCGCGACGCCCAGGGAGCCGAGGCACACGACCCCCGCGGCGACGAACACGGCGAGCATGAGCCAGTTCTCGGGCAGCCCGACGCCGAACAGCAGCGCTCCCGCGGCGACGACGAACGACAGTTGGATCGCCGTGTTGGTGATCGCGTGCGCCGCCAGCCCACCGAGGTAGGCGCCGCTTGGCAGCGGCGTCCCGCGCAGGCGCTTGAGCACGCCCTGCTCGCGCAGGAAGACCATGTTCATGGCCAGCGCAGTGAACGTCGTCGTCATGACGCTCATGCCGGCGATGCCCGGAACGATGACGTCGAGATCGGTCTGGCTGCCGGCGAAGATCGTGCCGAAGAGGGCCAAAAACAGCAGTGGCAGCACGAAGTTGAAGAACGCGGCGCTCGGGTTGCGCCAGAACATCCTGCGCTCGAGACGGGACTGGCGCCAGGTCAGCGCAAGTGCATGGCTCATCGGGTGCTCCCCCGCTCGGCGGTGGCGTTCTCGGCGGTCAGCTCGAGGTAGACGTCCTCCAGCGAGGGCCGCGTCACGCTGAGGTCCTCCAGCCCGACGCCACGCGCCAGCGCGGCGCTCGTCAGCTGGTGCAGCAGCGCTGTCGGGTCGTCGGTCTCGCGGGTCTCAAGGTCGCCGGCCCCGTCGCGCCAGCTCACGCGGTAGCTCGACGATGCTCCGACCCCGAGCTCGGCCGGGGCGCCGACGGCGAGCACGCGACCGTCCTTGACGATCGCGACGCGATCGCAGAGCGCCTGTGCCTCGTCGAGGTAGTGCGTCGTGAGCAGCACGGTCTTGCCGAGGTCGGCGAGCGCGCGGATCGTCTCCCAGGCCGCGCGCCGCGCCGCCGGGTCAAAGCCCGTCGTCGGCTCGTCGAGGAAGATCAGCTCGGGATCGCCGATCAGGGCCAGCGCGAAGTCCAGCCGCCGCGACTGGCCGCCGGACAGCTTGCGCGTGAGGACATGCTCGCTCTCGCGCAGCCCGGCGAGATCGATGACCTCGTCGACGTCGCGCGGCGCCGGATAGAAGCCGGCCCAGTGGGCGACGAGCTCGCGCGGCGTCGCGTGGCGGTAGATGCCACTGGACTGCAGCACGATCCCGACGCGCTCGCGCAATGCGCGCGGTCGGCTGCCGGGGTCGTGGCCGAGCACCGAGACGATCCCGCTCGTCCGCGCGCGGTAGCCCTCGAGCACCTCGACCGTCGTCGTCTTGCCGGCGCCGTTGGGACCGAGCAGGCCGAAGACCTCGCCACGGGCGACATCGAAGTCAATACCGCGCACGGCCTGCACGTTGCCGTAGGACTTGTGCAGATCGCGCACCAAGATCGCCGGGGCCGCTGAATCCACGCGCTCCAATCATGACAAGATCGCGCTGGCGACCACGTGCCCTGCTGCGCCTGCATCGACATCGGCTCGAACACGACGCGTCTGCTCGTCGCGCGGGCTAGCGGCACGCGCCTGCAGGAGCTGCTCTCCGAACGCGCGTTCACGCACCTCGGCGTAGCGACCGCGGAGCACAGCGAGGTCGGGGCCGCGAAGATCGACGAGGTCGCGCGCATCGTGGCGCGCCAGGTGCGGCTGGCCGGTGAGCTCGGCGTCATATCACTGCGCGTCGTCGCGACCGCCGCGGTCCGCGACGCGCGTGACCGAACGGTGCTCGCGCAGGCGATCGACGACGCCTGCGGCGCGCCGCTGGAGATCCTCAGCCCGGCCGATGAGGCGCGGCTGGCGTTCCGCGGCGCGATCGGGATGCTGCCTGACGCACCGCCGGGCCAGCTCGGGGTCGTCGACGTCGGCGGCGGCTCGACCGAGCTCGTCGTCGGCACGGCCGCCGCCGGGGTCAGCTGGTCGGTCTCCCTGCCGGTCGGCTCGGCCGTCGTGACGTGCGCCGAACTGCCCTCCGACCCGCCCGCCCCGGCCGAGCTCGCTCGCGCGCGCGAGAAGCTACGCCGCATGTTCGCGCCGATCGAGGCCCCGCGGCCGGCCGTCGCCTACGCGGTCGGGGGCAGCGCGACGTCGCTGCAGCGCCTGGTTGGCGCGTCGCTCGCGCGCGAGTCGCTCATGCGCGGCCTGCAGGCGCTCGTCAGCCGGCCGGCGGCGGAAGTCGCCCTGCGCCTGGGCCTGCACGCCGAACGCGCGCGGCTGCTGCCGGCCGGCATCCTGCTGCTCGACGCCGCCTCGCACGCGCTGCGCGCCCCGCTGCAGCTGGCCGGCGGCGGGCTGCGCGAGGGCGTCGTGTTCGAGCAGCTCGCGGCGCTCGACCTGTGAAGACGATGTGTAACGCGGCCGCGATTGCGCGGGACGGGGCTAGGCTCCTCCACAGTGGCCGATCTGGATCCTGACACCGAGACGTCGAGCGCCGCGACCGAGGCGGCCCTGCAGGAGTCGATCGGCTCGGTCGCGCCGGCGCCCGTGCCGCCGCCGCCGGCCGACGCCGACCTGCACGACAAGGGCCTGTACTTCGGTCGCGAGCTCTCCTGGCTGGACTTCAACGACCGCGTCCTGCAGCTCGTCGAGGACGACGCGATGCCGGTGCTGGAGCGCGTCAAGCTCGCGGCGATCTGGAGCTCCAACAACGACGAGTTCTTCCAGATCCGCGTCGCCGGCGTGCACGACCAGATCGACGCCGGGCTCTCGGACCCCGGCCCCGACGGCTTGACGCCGTCGGAGACGATCGACAAGATCCGCGCGCGCGTGCGCGCACAGCAGCAGCGCCTCGAGGAGGCCGTGCTGGGCGAGCTGTTCGGAGCGATGGCGAAGGCCGGCATCCGCATCCTCGGCCTCGACGACCTCTCCAAGCAGCAGCGCAAGGCGATGGACGACCGCTTCCGGCGCCAGATCTTTCCAGTCCTTACCCCGCTCGCCGTCGGCCAGGGGCGCCCGTTTCCGTACATCTCGAGCCTGTCGCTCTCGCTCGCCGCGCTCGTGCGCGACCCGCTCAACGGCGAGGAGACCTTCGCCCGCGTCAAGGTGCCGACGGAGATGCTCGACCGCTTCGTCGAGGTCGACGACGCGCCGAACACCTTCGTGGCGCTCGAGGAGGTCATGGCCGCCAACCTCGACACGCTGTTTCCGGGGATGGAGATCATCGGCCACGGCTTCTTCCGTGTCACTCGCGACGCCGACTTCGAGATCTCCGACGAGGCCGACGACCTGTTGCAGGCGGTCGAGGCCGAGCTGCGCCGGCGGCGCTTCGGCGAGGCCGTGCGGCTGGAGGTCGACGTCAGCATCGGTTCCGGCGTGCGCGAGCTGCTGCGCGACGCGCTGGACCTCGAGGAGCGCCAGGTCTACGACGTCGACGGGATCCTCGGTCTCGCCGACCTGTGGCAGATCTACGGCCTGAAGGGCTTCGCCGAGCTGCGCGACCCGCCGTGGACCCCGGTCACCCAGCCGCGCCTGCAGGGCAAGGATTCCTCAGAGCACGTCAACCTGATGGCCGAGATGCGCCGCGGCGACGTCCTCGTGCACCACCCGTTCGACTCGTTCGCGACGTCGGTCGAGCGCTTCGTCGAGCAGGCGGTGTCCGACCCCGATGTGCTGGCGATCAAGCAGACCGTCTACCGCACGTCCGACGACTCGCCACTGGTACCCGCGCTGATCCGCGCGACCGAGCGCGGCAAGCAGGCGGTCTGCATGGTCGAGCTCAAGGCGCGCTTCGACGAGCGTGCGAACATCACATGGGCGCGCGCGCTGGAGCAGGCCGGCGTGCACGTCGTCTACGGCTCCCCGGGGCTGAAGACGCACGCCAAGTGCATCCTCGTCGTGCGTCGCGAGGGCGACGGCGTGCGCCACTACGTGCACATCGGGACCGGCAACTACCACGCCAAGACCGCCCGCCTGTACACCGACTTCGGGCTGTTCACGTGCGACGAGGACATCGGCAACGACGTCGCGGACATGTTCAACTTCCTCACTGGCCTCGGGCGCCCGCACGAGTACCGCAAGGTGCTGATCGCGCCGCGCGGGATGCGCGAGGGGATTCTCGAGGAGATCGACCGCACGATCGCCGCCCACGAGCGCGGGGAGCCGGCGCGCATCCGGCTGAAGATGAACTCGCTCGTCGACCGGCGCTGCATCCGGGCGCTGTACCGCGCCTCACAGGCCGGCGTCCCGGTCGCGCTCAACGTGCGCGGCATCTGCTGCCTGCGCCCTGGCGTGAAGGGCATCTCCGACAACATCACGGTCACGAGCGTGCTCGGGCGCTTCCTCGAGCACTCGCGCATCTACAGCTTCGAGCGAGGAGACGAGCGACGCGTCCTGATCGGCTCGGCCGATCTCATGCCGCGCAACCTCGACACGCGCGTCGAGCTGATCACGCCGGTGCTCGACGCGACCGTGCGCGCCGACCTGCTCGACACACTCGACCGCTCGCTGGCGACCGACGTCTGGGCCTGGCAGCTGCAGTCCGACGGCACCTGGCACAAGCGCGCGACCGGCGATCCCCCGCGTTCGGTCCAGGGGGAACTGATGATGCTGCACGCCACGCGCGCCAGCGAGGGCTCGCGCCCCGATGATGAGTGACGGCGCCATGAGCGACGGCGAGCGCCCCGCACCCACGCAGGCTGCCGCGCAGGACGCGCGCGTGCACGCGCCGGCCCGCGGCAACCGGCGCCTGGAGCGGCTGCTGGAGGCGGTCGACGGCGACCTGCAGATCAAGGCGTGGTGGCATGCCGCCGGGGTCAACGCCGAGCGGCTGCACATGTCCGACCACTCCTGGGTGCACATCCAGATCGTGTTGAACATCGCGCTGCGCCTGTCACGGCTGCTGTTCGCCCGCGGCGTGACCGCGAGCATCGTCGCCGACCACGGTCTGGAGCGCCGCGACGCGGAGGTGGTGATCGCCGGCGCCGCGCTGCTGCACTGCGTCGGGATGTCGATCCACCGCACCGACCACGAGGCCTACTCGCTGTTTCTCACGGCCGACAAGCTGCCCGGGCTGCTGGCCGACATCTACGAGGAGCCGACGCGCTCGATCATCGTCGCCGAGACGATGCACGCGATCATCTCGCACCGCTCCAAGGGCGCGCCGCTCACGATCGAGGGCGCGATCCTGCGCGTCGCCGACGCGCTGGACATGGCGCGCGGGCGATCGCGGGTGCCCTTCGAGGCCGGCCACACGAACATCCACTCGCTGTCGGCCTACGCGATCGAGGAGGTCCAGATCGGGGCGGGCGAGGAGAAGGCGGTCCGGGTGGAGATCAAGATGTCCAACTCGGCGGGCATCTTCCAGGTCGACGAGGGGCTCGGTACGAAGCTGCGCGGCACACCGCTGGAGGAGCACATCGAGGTGGTGGCGCGGATCGAGGCCGAGCACGAGCAGCGGCTGGTGCCGATTTTTCGGCTGTAGCGAGAAGTCACACCAAGTCCCGCGCGCGCCGTCGTATGAGTGTCCGGCGGCGCCCAGGTTGATGAGCGGCAACGCGCCAGCGCCTGATCTGTTGGCGGCTACGACCCGCATGCCCAAGCAATGTCAACCCCGAGTTCGGAGGCACGTTCCCGTGACCGACTCAGCACTGCGTGAGCTCGCAGACGACCCGTCTTCGCGTAAGCGCTTTTTCAAGATGCTCGGCGGTGCGGGCGCGGTCAGCGCCTTCTCCGTCGCCCTCGCCGCCTGCGGCGATGATGACAAGAAGGACAGCTCGAGCGCCCCGCCAAAGGCATCCGACGTCGATAACAACAAGTCCGACCTGGAGATCCTCAACTACGCGTTGACGCTCGAGTTCCTCGAGGCCGACTTCTACGCCCAGGTGATCGCCAGCGGCATGGTGAAGGATGCCAAGGTGGCCACCATCGCCAAGAAGTTCGGCGAGTCCGAGCAGGAGCATGTGGATGCGCTCAAGGCGACGATCACCAAGCTCGGCGGCAAGCCGGTCGCCGCGCCGAAGTCCAACTTCGGCCCGACGTTCGACAAGGGCCTGACGGCCACGCTCGAGGCTGCCGCCGACGTAGAGAACCTCGGCGCGGCCGCCTACCTCGGCCAGGCCGGCGCCATCAAGAACAAGGAAGTGCTTGCCGCCGCGCTGGCCATCCACACCGTCGAGGCACGTCACGCCGCGGCGCTGAACATCCTCGTCGGTCGTGGCTTCGGCGACGGCAAGGGCGGCCTCTCGGGCGCACTGCCCGACGGCGCCTTCGGCAAGCCGATGGACATGGACTCGGTCCTCAAGGCCGTCCAGCCGTTCCTGGCATAACGACCACCACGATTACGAAAGCGAGAATGCACATGGCTTCATCGCAACTGGTGGCCCCGGAGCTTGCCGCCATCAAGGTTCACGGAATGACACGGGAGTCGTTCCTCCTTCGCACGACCCTCGCCGCCGGCACCGCCTACGGCGCCATGTCGGCGACCGGTCTCATCACGAAGGCGATCGCCCAGTCCGGTGCGGGCGACGTCGACATCCTGAACTTCGCGCTCACGCTCGAGTTCCTCGAGACGGAGTTCTACGTGCAGGCGGCCAAGCAGGTGAAGGGCCTCTCGGACTACGAGAGCAAGCTCACCAAGGAGCTGCGCGACAACGAGCAGGAGCACGTCGACGCCCTCACGGCGACGATCAAGAAGCTCGGCGGCAAGCCCGCTGCCAAGCCCGAGTTCGACTTCGGCGGCGCGTTCGGCAGCCGGGCGTCGTACCTGAAGACCGCCAACACGCTCGAGGACACCGGGGTCAGCGCCTACAACGGCGCCGGCCCGCTGATCGAGTCCACCGAGGTGCTGGGCGCCGCCGGCAGCATTGTCCAGATCGAGGCGCGCCACGCGGCGATGATCCGCCTCGTGCGCAACGTGGCGCCGGCGCCACTCGCGTTCGACAAGGCCAGCGAGATGGACGCGGTGCTCGCGGCCGTCAAGCCGTTCATCGTGGCCTGACGAAAGCGGTCATCGGCGCGCCTGCTCCCCCCGGCGGCGCGCCCCGGACATACTGACGCCCCCGCCGGGTGAACCCGGCGGGGGCGTTGGTATGCCTCGTGCCGCCGTGCCGCCCACCGCCGACGGCGGCTGGCCAGCGCGGCGGGGCCTCAGCGCGTGACGTTGGTGAGCGCGGTGGCCACCTTCTGCAGCGCGCCGTTTATGCCGCGCACCTCGGATTCGATCGGCTTGACCTGCTCGTCGATCGCGTGCACGCCGATGCGGATCAGGTTCGCCGTCGACGAGATCTTCGCCAGGGTGCCGGTGATCGCCAGCAGATAGCCGGCGAGCACGAGGACGAGCAGCAGGACCTCTACAAGCGTCAGGATGATGAGAATGTCGTTCATCTGTCGTTCCTCTCGCTACCGGTGATTGCTGAGCTCGTTGGCGAGCTCTTCGCCCGAGTCGCGCGTGTTCTTCAGCAGGTATGTCATGGCCGTGTTCTTCACGACCGCCTTGCCGTTGACCCACGTCGTCCAGATGTCGTTGTTGAGCGTCACCACGGCGCGCCGGAGTGCTTCCAGCAGCGCGATGACGACGAGCAGCACGACGAACCCGGCGGCCAGCGTGTAGACCCACGCGGACTGATTCTCCGACAATGCCAGCACGGTTGCCGAGGCGCTCATTGCGTGTAGTTCTTCCATGCGGGGAGCGTCGACGGCGCGTCGAGGCTGGTTTGCTGGGGAGCCGCTGCCGGTGGTGGGGGCGGCGCAGGCGCCGCAGCGCCGAACGCGGCCGGTGCCGGCGCGGGCCGGGACGGCAGGGCGAGCTTGTTCAGGTAGGCGATCGCCAGCGGGGGCACCGAGTCGGCGAGGCGCCGGGTCGTGCTGAGCTGGTCGGTACCGGGCACACCGCGGGTGAGCATCGGCGCAGTATTCGCGGACTTCACGTCGGCGAGCGTCTTGCGCAGCGGCGCCAGGACCTGGCTCAGCAGCCAGATCACGACGAGCAGCACGACGAGCCCGACGACGAGCCCGATCACCGCCAGTGCGTTGCCGGCCGAACTGACCGCAAGCGCGGTCATGGCCGCCACCCCGGCGAGTTGCGGTACTTGAACTCCGGCGGCGTCCCACCGCGGGCGAGGCACAGGCAGCGGGTGATCGTCTGCACAGCGATGTTCGTGGCGCCGACGTCCTGCAGCGGGCGCGTCTTGGCGGCGATCGAGTCCAGGTCGGTGATGAGGTGCCCGGCGGTACCGTCGATCTTGCGGGCGAGGCCGGTGATGGTCAGCAGCAGGATGGCGACGAGGGCGATCACGACGGCCCCGACCACCCAGCCGACCATCCACCAGGATGAGAGCGCGAGTATCACAGCGCCGCGCTCGTAGAGCGGAACGTGGAAACGATGAGTCAACCCCCTGAAGAATGCGTGCGGTTCCTCCCGCGAACGCGAGAGGCAGAACCTGCGCGCTGCGCCCAACGTAACTCGCCGTTGGCGGATTCGCAACTAATATTTCAACTCGGCGCGCGGGGCGCCTCGGACAAACTTTGTATGAGAGGGACCGGTCGCCCTCTCTACCAGTGCACGCCCTTCATGATGTTCGCCATCGCGAGTTGCTCCACGCTCGCGCGCTCGGCGTCGGCCGGAGTCTTCTCGCCCTTGGAGGCCGCGGAGTCGGGGAAGACGTTGTAGGCGACGTGGAGGATCTGGTCCATGACCTTCGGCGCGAGCGCGTGCAGCAGCTCGCCGGCGGTGCCCAGTCGCGTGTTGATCTCCTTGGGGCGTGAGCGCATCGCCTCGCAGATGAGGTCGCCCGCCTCCTCGGGGGAGATCGTCGGGAAGTGGTCATAGAGCTTCGTCGGCGCGATCATCGGCGTGCGCACGAGCTGCATGTGGATCGTCGTGAAGGAGACGCCGGCGCCGATCACCTCCGAGGCGACGACCCGCGTCCACGCGTCGAGCGCCGCCTTGGAGGCGACGTAGGCGCTGAAGCGCGGCGGGTTGGCCTGCACGCCGATCGAGGAGACGTTGACGACGTGGCCGAAGCCGCGCTCGCGCATATGTGGCAGCAACGCCATGATCATCTTGATCGCCCCGAAGTAGTTGAGCTGCATCGTGCGCTCGAAGTCGTGGAAGCGATCCTCGGAGAGCTTGATCGAGCGGCGGATCGAACGGCCGGCGTTGTTGACGAGGAAGTCGACGGCGGGATGCTCGTCGAGGATCCGCGCCACGACCGCGTCGATGGCGTCCATGTTCGACAGATCGGCGCTGTAGACGTGGGCGGTGCCGCCCGCCGCCTCGATCTCCTCGCGCAGCGCGTCGAGCTTCTCCAGCCCGCGCGCGACGAGCAGCGGGATCCCGCCGGCCGCCGCGACCTTCAGCGCGGTGGCGCGGCCGATCCCGCTCGAGGCTCCGGTGATCAGCACCGTGCGCCCGTTGAGGACGCTCTGGAACGAGCGGTCCTTGTGGAGATCGGGATCGAGCGTGCGCTCCCAGTAGTCCCACAGCTTGGCGGCGTAGCTGTCCAGCGGTGGCACCGCGATGCCCGAGCCGGCCAGCGCGCGCTCGGTGTCGCGCGTGTCGAACTGAGGGCTCAGGGCCATGTGCTCGAGCACAACCGGCGGGATCCCGAAGTCGGCGAGCACCGTGTCGCGGATGTCGCGCAGCTGAGGTAGCTTCATCAGCATCGAGATCGTGCCCTTGGGCAGCGCGTCGGTCAGGCGCTTGTCGACGCGCAGCGCCAGCTGCGGGGCGTGGGCGGCCTTGGCGAAGGCGTTGAGCGACTCGCCGACGCGCATCGCCTTGGGGTTGGTCAGGTGGAAGGCCTGGAAGTTCAGCCCCGGCTGGTGGGCGATGTGGTCCAGCGCGGCGGCGACGAAGTCGACGGGCACGATGTTCGTGTAGCCGAGCTCGGGTCCGATCAGCGGAACCCACTCGGGCAGCGCGCCGCGCGCCTTCTGGATCGCCTTGAAGAAGTAGTAGGGCCCGTCGATCTTGTCCATCTCGCCGGTCTGCGAATGGCCGACCACGATCGCCGGGCGGTAGACGCGCCACGGCACGCTGGACTGCTCGCGCACGAGCTTCTCGGACTCGAACTTCGTGCGGTGGTAGGCCGACGGCAGCCGCTGGCCCTCGTCGAACATGTCCTCGCGGAAGAGGCCCTTGAACTCGCCGGCGGCGGCGACCGAGGAGACATGGTGCAGATGACCGGCGTGCAGCGCGCCGGCCAGCTCGACCGCATGAGCCGTTCCGTCGACGTTGAGGCGCTCGTTGACCTCGTCGGAGGCCGTCATGTCGTAGATCGCCGCCAGGTGGAAGAAGTGCTCGACGGTTGCGTCCAGGCCGCTGATCTGCTCGTCGGTCAGTCCCAGGCGCGGTTGTTGCAGATCGCCGACGACGGGCTTGATGCGGCCGGCGGCAGCGGCGCCCCAGCGCTCGACGAGCGTGGCGAGGCGATCACGAGAGACCTCGCGGACGAGCACGTGGATGTCGCCATCGCGCTCAAGCAGCTGCTGCACGAGATGACGGCCGATGAAGCCGGTCGCGCCCGTCACGAAATACGCCATTGCTCTCCTTCGCCGTAGTGCCGCCTGACGCGGCAAGCCTACGGGCGCTCGCGCAGCGGCGCGCGCGGTCTACCAGCCGCCGGGCTGCTGCGCGGCGCGCTTGGCGGCGGCCTTGCGCGCGTCCTTGCGCTTCTCCAGGCGCCACTGCAGCATCGACACGAGGAAGATGAACAGCGGGAAGAAGATGATGAGGATGAAGCCGGCGTTCGTCACGACGCGGTCGTTCGTCTCGCCCCACCAGCCCTCTCCGTTGTCGTGGGCGAGCGCGGGCGCCGCCGCGACGAGCACGGCGGTGATGGCGAGAACGGCGCTGATCGGCAGGCGGCGGAGCACGAGGCGGGAGTTTATTGAGGTCGCCGATGGATCGCTTCGCCGACCGGGTAGGCGGTCGGGATGGAACGCTACGACCAGAAGGATCCAGACTTCACGACGCGCGAGGAACGGGAAGCCGCCCGCGAGGCCGCGGCCATCGGCGGCGTCAATCCCGAGGTCGGCGGCGCCGATCCGTCGGAGCCGGTCGACCCCGCGATGGCGCCGGTCTACGAGGCCGGAGGTGGCGAGGCGGAGGGCTTCGAGCTTGCCGAGCGCGACCTCGTGCGCAACGCGTCGCACGACGACGGCGAGGGCTATCCGGAGCGCGACGCGTTCACGCCGGAGACGGAGGCCGATCGCTCGCCCGCCGAGTACGGCGAGGCTGACGAAGAGGCGCCACCGGACCGGTAGTACGCCCGAGACTCGGGCCTATGATGTGGCGGCGAGCGTTTATGTGCCAGCAGTCGAAAAGCGGGTACCGTCCTCAGAAGTGCACGGTGAGCACTCGGACCCGGTTTCGCTGTGGGCACGGCGGTTGGCGCTATCCGATTACGCTGAGCGCATCGTCGGAATGGGTTGCTGGGAGTGGACGCCCGATTCCGAAGGGAGTCTGTGGTCCGACAACCTGTTTCGCATCTTCGGGATGCAACCGGGCGCCGTCGCGCCGACCCCGCGCTTCGTCCTGAGCCGGGTCCATCCGGACGACCGTTCGCGTATCAGTGATTACCTGACAAGGCTCCGGATGGAAGCGCCCGGCGACCATGCGGTGGAATACCGCATCGTGCTCGATGACGGATCCATTCGCACCCTGCGAAGTCACGTCGCGATCGCGTCGGACGGAGCGTCGCGCGATCCGGGGCGACTGGTTGGGTCGGTTCAGGATGTGACGCTGGCCCGTCGACTGGACCGTCAGCTGGCGGCGCATGTCGCGGTCACGCAGGCGCTCGACGAGTGGACTTCGCTCGAGAGCGGCGCCTCCGGACTCTTGGCAGGCCTGGCGGGGGCGCTGGAGCTTTCGTTCGGGACCTTCTGGGTGCCCCAGCCGCCGTCCCTGGTACCTGCGGTGATCTGGCATCACCCGTCGGGCGATCGGGAGTCGATCGCCGAGACGACACGCGCTTGGCGCCCCCGGCTTGGGTCCGCGACAGTGGGCCGGGCGTTCGTCGCAGGACGACCGCTCGTCCTCTCGGACGCCACGGCTGGCAGCCCGCTGGCCAGGAGCGCGGCGATCCGGGATGCCGGGCTGCACGGAACGCTGCTCGTTCCGGTGGTCGACGGCCACGAGACGCTGGCCGTGTGCGAGTTCCTGCTGGCCGAGCCTCCACAGCCCACGGAGCAGCTCGTTCGCGTGCTCGACGGCATCGGCCACGAGATCGGGCACTTCCTCGGTCACCGCAGGGGCGAGCTGACGGTGCCTGTGCTGACCCCGCGAGAGCTGACCGTCCTGCAGTTGGCTGCGCAGGCGAACTCGGCCGCGGAGATCGCGAAGGAACTGCACCTGAGCCCGGCGACTGTCAAGCGCCATTTCGAGGGCGCCTACGCGGCGCTCGGCGTCTCGGACCGAGCCGCGGCCGTCGGAGAGGCGATGCGTCGCGGCCTGATCGTCTGAGAGCCGCTGCGGTCCGCGGCTCGTCGGGGCGGTGATGCGCTGGCTCGGATGGACGTTCGGCTTCTCTGTGAGCCGGTGAAGTGGACTGAAAGGCGAACCGTATGGCCCATGTGGGATCGAGGGACGGGGTCGATGCTCTCCACGACGGGGAAATCATCAAGATGCGCGATCACTGGAGGCCATTGACCTTCTCGTGTGTCACACCAATGAGGTCCCGCTCGATGCCTAAGCCTCGGAGTCCGTTCTCCCGCCGGTCCCTGCACGCGCGTCGCGCGGCAACGCTGCAAGCGGTCCGGGTGAGCTGTGAGCTGTCACGCGCACGGTACCAGTGGCTGCTGCTTCTCGTGGTCGGCGGGTGTGCGGTCCTGGTGCCGGTCGGCCTGGCTGCGGCCGCCTGTCCCCGGCCCCTGCCTCCCTGCGAGAACATGGTCGCGGTTGCAGGCAGCGTGCGTGCGAAGAGCAGCGCCGTTGCGAACTGCACTCGAAAGACGCCGGTGTGCACCACAAAATCTTCCAAGAAGCGCCTGCGCGGTCTGCGCGGGGTCGCCGGCAAGGTAGGCGCAGCGGGTAGGACCGGCGCAGCCGGGAAGACCGGCGCGACGGGCGCCACCGGGTCGGCGGGCGCGGCCGGCGCGACCGGCGCGACCGGAAGCACCGGGATGACCGGGCTGACGGGCGCGACGGGCATGACCGGCTTGACCGGCCTGCTGGGCGTCACCGGCCTCACGGGTGCCGCCGGCTCGACCGGACTTGCGGGTGCTGTCGGTCCGGCCGGCGCGACCGGACTTGCGGGTGCTGTCGGTCCGGCCGGCTCGACCGGACTTGCGGGTGCTGTCGGTCCGGCCGGCGCGACGGGCGCTGTTGGCGCACGGGGCGACGTTGGCGCTACGGGCGAGGCTGGTGTGAAGGGCGAGGCTGGTGTGCAGGGCGAGGCTGGTGTGCAGGGCGAGTCCGGCCCCCGGGGCTTGCAGGGCGTTGAGGGAACCGCCGGCGCTGCCGGCATCCCCGGTGCGACGGGTTCCACCGGCGCGCAGGGCGCGGCGGGTATTGACGGCGCGAACGGTGCGACGGGTGCGACCGGCGCCCAGGGCGCGGCGGGCACCGACGGGGCCACGGGCGCTCAGGGTCTGCAAGGCGTGCAGGGCATCGCCGGTGCGGCGGGTCCGCGGGGCGAGATCGGGGCCACCGGCCTCAGCGGCGCCGATGGCGTTGAAGGCGCGGATGGTATGAACGGAATTGACGGCGCAAGCGGTGCTCCCGGCGCGACGGGCGATACCGGCGCGCAGGGCGCGGCGGGTAGCGATGGCGCCGACGGGGCCACTGGCGCCACGGGCGGTCAGGGTCTGCAAGGCATCCAGGGCACGGCCGGTGCGGCCGGTCCACAGGGCGAGATCGGGGCCAGCGGGCTCAGTGGCGCCGATGGCGCTGACGGCGCTGACGGCGCGAACGGAATCGACGGCTCAGACGGCGCGACCGGTGCCACCGGTCTGATCGGCGCCACCGGCGCGACCGGTGCCAGCGGTCTGATCGGCGCCACCGGCGCGGCGGGCCTGCAGGGCCTGCAGGGTGTCAAGGGCGAGACGGGCGCCGCCGGCTCGACTGGTCCCGCGGGAGCCGACGGCGCGGCCGGCACCGACGGGTCCGACGGAGCAGCCGGCACGGACGGAGCAGCCGGCACGGACGGAGCAGCCGGCACGGACGGAGCCGCCGGCCCGATGGGCGAGGTCGGCCCGGCCGGCCCGCAGGGCACAAGCGGTCCAGCGGGTCCTGCCGGCCCGACGGGCGCAGACGGCGCAGACGGCGCAACAGGCGCCACCGGGTCCACGGGCGCCACGGGCCCCGCCGGCTCGGGCGGCGCCTCCGAGTACGCCTACGTGTTCAACGAGGGCGCGCAGGTCGTGGCCGTCGAGGCCGACGTGAAGTTCGACCGCAACGGCCTCATGAGCCCGGGGATCACCCATGCCCCCGGCAACGCCGGGATCCAGTTCGTCGGCGCCGGGACCTACAAGGTCACCTACTCCCTGTCGGGGGTCGAGCCGTCACAGATGGCGCTGTTCCGCAACGGGGCGCTGGTTGACGGGTCGCTCTACGGATCTGGCGCGGGCACCCAGCCGCTTGTCGGACAGGTGATCGTCGAGGTCGGAGCGGGCGACGTGCTCACGCTGAAGAACCACTCCAGCGCCGCTGCGGTGACCCTCCAGACGCTCGCGGGTGGGACCCGGACGAACGCGAACGCATCTATCGCAATCGAAAGGCTTGGCTGAGCCATGACCAAGCATCTGCCGTTCACCACCACTACCCCTGCCACGCCGGTCCGCCGGCACACCACGGCGCACGAGCCGCCGACCGGCCCACGAGGACGGCGCCTCGGCCGCTCGCTCGCCGCGGGGCTGCTGGTCGCGGCCAGCCTGAGCGGTGCCGCCTGTGGCAAGGCGGAGACGAAGGCCGTGACGATCCTCAACACCGAGAAGGTCGAGCGCGCGATCGAGCGCAGCGTGGCCGCGCAGCGCGACCAGAACGCGCGGGTCAGCTGCCCGTCGGGCGTGCATCAGAAGCAGGGCATCACGTTCTCGTG
>JBBSQG010000022.1:0-15429 GCA_038258125.1 Solirubrobacterales bacterium | reverse complement strand
CTCGCGGCCGACGACCGGCACCTGCAGCACGCTCACGGTGGGAGCGCCCTTGAAGTAGCCACGATTGGCGCCGAACGTGTAGCGCTTGCCGACGACATGGCGCACCAGCCGGTAGGGACCCGTGCCGACCGGCAGACCGGCCGGGGCCGCCTGTCCCGCCGGGAGTCCCTCCCACAGGTGCCGGGGCAGGATCGGGACGTCGGCGAGCGGCTGGTCCTCCAAGCCCAGCGACGGGTGGCGCAGGGCGAAGACCACGGTCTGGGCGTCGGACGCTGTCACCGACGCGATGTCCGCCAGCTGCGGCGTGAAGCGCGGATGCGCGCGCTCAGCCATGAAGCGGTAGGTGAACACCACATCGTCGGCGGTCAACGGACGGCCGTCGTGCCAGCGAATGCCGCGTCGCAGCTTGATGGTCACGCTACGTCCGCCCGCATCGCGGCGGACTGAACGCGCGAGCCAGGGGCGCGGGATGCCGTCGGCGTCGCGCCACGTGAGCGAGTCGTAGACGAGCATGACGAGCGGGTAGCCGGTCGTGAACGTGTACGGCGTCAGGCCGCCGTCCTCCCTGGGAAAGGAGACCCGCAGTGTCTTGGTGTCCTGTGCCGCGGCGGGACCGACCGCAGCGAGCGACGCGATGACCATCAGCCCCACGAGCGCTGTGAACCAGGACCGCATGGCGCGAGACCATAGCCCGCGGGCAACCGCGGCGGTTGGGCTCGCCGCAGGGTAGATTCGCGGCATGGCGACCGATTCGCAGCCCGAGGCCGGTAGCGGCGGGTCGCCGCTGGAGCGCCGGCTCGTGGCGCTGGCGGCGCTCGCGGCGTGGTCGATCGTTCCCCCTTACCTCGGCCCGCTGGTCGGCCTCGAGCTCGATGTGGCATCGACGGTCGAGGTCGTCGACCACGTCATCCCCGGACTGTGTGGCGTCGCCGCCGCCGGCATCGCGCTGTTCGATGCCCGCCACGGTCAGATTGACAGCGTGCGCGTTTTGGCCGCGCTCGGGATCTGCGTGCTGGCGGGCCTGTTTCAGACCGTCAGCCACGCGACGCTCGTGCTCGACGCAGGGGGTCCACTGCAGCCGGTCGGCGCCGTCGTGTTGCATGCGACCCCAGGGCCGGCGCTGCTCGCGTTCGCCCTGTGGCTACTGCTGCGCCCCCCGCCGGAGGATCGCGCGGTGTGAGCACAGGACGCCTGCTGTTCGTCGGGTGCGGGCCCGGCGCGCCAGACCTGCTGACGCTGCGTGCGGTGCACGTCCTGCAGGCAGCCGACGTCGTCATCTGGAACTCGTCGTTGCTGGACCGCGACGCGCTCCTCACGCACACGCGGCCCGACGTGGAGATCGTCGAGTGGCCACCTGCCACCCAGGCCGACATCGACGCCGTGTACGAGCGTGCCCGGATCGAGGGACTGCTGGTCGTTCGGCTCAAGAGTGGTGACCCGATGCTGTTCGGCGAGCTCGAACGCGACGTGCTGACGGCCCACGAGCGCGGGCTGCCGTGCGAGTACGTGCCGGGAATCAGCGCCCTCGGCGCGACCGCGGCGGCGCTCGGCGAGCGGTTCGCTGCGGAGATCCCGCTGCTGCTCGTCAAGGCCGACGGGCTGTCCGATGGCCCTGGGCCATGCGCCATCGTCATCCACGGAGCCGGCCGGGAGCCCCAGGCGCTGCAGCGCGCCCTGCTCGGTCGAGGGCTGTCGCCCGCCACGGTCTGCGCCGTGGCGATCGACGCCTCCCGCGCCGACGAGATGCTCCTGACGTGCCCGCTCGACGAGCTTGCGGAGACGTTGGAGGACATGGCGCTCGGACGCCTGACGCTCGTCGTGACGACGCCGAACGAGGCATGAGAGGTGCCTAAACGAGGCCGTACAGAAAACTAGACGTACAAGCACTAGATGTTGCCGACACGTTCCTGTAGGTTCGGGCCATCGTCGATCGGCGGCGATGGTCGGATTCTCTCTCAGAAAGGAGTTGCCGTGTTCCCAAAGACTGGGCGCACTGGCGAGGCGCGAAGGCGCCACGCCACCTTCGCGACGATGATGGTGGCGGCCTTTGTCGTCCCCGTCGCCATCGCCTATGCCTGCAACCCGCAGGCGCACGTGTCGTTGGACAAGGCCACCTACCAGCCCGGTAGCGCGATCTCGGTGAGCGGCTCGTACTTCACGTCCAACGCGAGCGTCAGCGTCAGCGGGCCGAGCGGCTCGACGACGGTCACGACGTCGCCGGGCGGCGGGTTCTCGACGTCGCTGACAGCGCCGAGCGCGCCGGGGAACTACACGATCACGGCTTCGCGGCCGACGGGTGGGTTCGCCCCCGCGTCGTTCAGCGTCGTCGCGCCGAAGGTGGCAGCCCCCGCCCCCACGGCACAGAACCCGGCTCCGACGGCACCAGCCGCCGCGCCGACGCAGGCGGCTCAGACCGCGCCCGCGCCGACGTTCCGGACGCCGACCGTGGCCCGCAGCCAGGCTCCGGCCTCGGCTGAGCGCACGACATCGGCACCGAGCCGTTCGGCGACACGTACGCCGGCCACGACCGGTAGCACCCGGTCGAGCGGCAGCGTGACGTCCTCGTCGGGTCAGCAGGTGTTCTCAGGCTCGACCGCTCAGGCAGCCGCGCCGCAGACGTTCGCCACGACGACGGCTCCGGCCGCGCGTCCCACGCGCTCGTCATCATCGTCGCGTACCGCGCCCGGCACCTCGGCTCCCGCCGAGCAGGCAGCGCTCAGCGACCTGTTCAGCAACTACGAGCCCGGCCGCACCCCGTCGTTGACGGGCGCCGGCTCCGGCGCACCGGCCGGCGGTGCCGGATCCGGTCTGGGGCTCGGCATCGGACTGCTGGCCTTCGGCCTCTTCTCGCTCGTCGCGGGACTTGGGGCTGCGCAGGTCCGCAGGCGTCGCACCGCCTAGGCGGACGACACCCTCCCATGGTTCGATCGCGGGGCCGGCTTCTGCCGGCCCCGCGGCGTTCCGGGCCTAGCACCGCCCCGGGTGGTCCTAGATGTTTCTGCTCTCTATTGCGTTTTACACTTAGATAGGCGTAGGTTCCCGTTGATGCCTGCTCGAAATGGATTTCTCCGGCGGATGAAGGTCATCCCTGTCGCCGCCCTCGTCTCGGTCGCATTGCCAGTCGCGTCCGCCGCCGCTCAGGCTCCCGGCCTGCCGCGCACCTTCACCCCCCAGACGATCGACACGCCCCTGGCGGTCGGCGGCGGATCGTTCGGCTGGGGCATCGCCAGCGCCGACCTGACCGGCGACGGCAAGCCCGACCTGCTCGTCGCCCAGGGACAGACCGAGCCGACGCGCGTGTTCGTCTTCGACGGCGTGACCGGCGCGCACATCGACACGATCGCGCCGCCCGAGCCCAACCCCGGCGGCGCTGATCCGGTGATCGCCTTCGTCTATGTCGAGACAATGCCCGACGTCGGCAGCTGCCCCGGCGGCGACGGCGCCGACGCCGACAAGATCTGCGACGCCGCCACGGTCGGGGGTCCCGACGGGATCCCCGAGATCATCGTCGGCGCGCGCGCCAAGAAGGTGAACGCCGGCAACCCCGCGGTCGACGCGGTTGCCGCCGACCAGTCGCTCGGCCGCGGCTACGTCATCGACGGCAGGACGCGCGCTGTCCTCAAGCGCATCGACATGCCGATCGCCGACCGTCTGGCCCAGAAGGCGCTCGGCGGCAGCCCGCAGTTCGGCCGCGTCATGGCCTCGCCACAGTCGATGGCGCCCTGCGCCGGCTCGTCGGCCGAGAACAACGACAGCGGCGTCGGTCCCTGCCCCGCGACGCCATTGGCAAGCCGGATCGGCGACCTCGACGGCGACGGCAAGCCGGACATCGTGATCACGGCGCGCAACTTCCGCGAGACGCCCGCGCAGTCGGCGTCCTCTTCGCAGTGCCGCGGCTCGACCGTCGCCTTCTGCACGAGTGGCAAGGCATGGGCCTACAGCGGTGGCGCGATCCCCGGCAGCGACCCGCAGGCGATCCTCGACACGACGATCTACAACATCCAGAACCCGATCGCGCAGACGGTCAGCGGTGAGTTCGGCGGGAACCTCTACCGGCTCGGCGACGTCGACACGGACGTTGTCGCCACCGACTGCTTCGCGACGCCGGGTGCGCCGTCCTGCGCGCCGGAGTTCACGATCCCCGTGCGCAACGCCGACTACCCGCTGCAGGCGCCGGGGATCGGCTTTGACAACGTCGGCGCCGCCGTCGTCATCAACGGCGCGAGCGGCGCCGTGTTCCAGACGCGCACCGGCAACAACGCGATCACCCATCCCGAGATGCAGAAGCTGTCGCAGTTCAGCGGCTCATTCAACGGCGGCCGCGCTGTCGGCGACCTCGGTGCCTCGACGCTCCCCGACATCCTGCTGCCCGCCGCGCTGCAGAACGCGACGACGACCGACGACGGCAAGATATGGGCCTTCAACGCCGTCGGCGGCGGCGGCGGCGCGACCGGCAGCTGGCAGTTCGCCAGCATGACCGACCCAACGCCCTACGCGGGCAGCAACTTCGGCGGCTCGTTCAGCGGCATCGGCAACCTCGCCGACGGTCCGCTGTACCCGGCCAACGAGCTGCTCGTCGGCGGCTTTCACTTCGACCCGTTCACTGAGGCCTCAAATGGCACCGTCGCCGACGTGCACTTCGTCAACATCCAGACCGAGACGAACCTGATGACGATCCCCAACCCCGACGGCGCCCGCGGTGACGGCTTCGGCGTCGGGCTGATCCCGATGGGCGACCTCAACGACGACGGCTTCGTCGACTTTGCGGCCTCGGCCTACCTCGCCAACGGCGAGATCGGCGGCCAGGGGAGGGCGTGGATCTTCACGAGCGACAACTCGCCCCTGCCGCCGCCGCCGACGCAACCGGCGGCCGTCGCGACCGGTCCGGCGGCGCCACCGGCCGCGGCAGCCGTGGAGAAGGCGCCCGCGCCGCTGCTGGCCGGCCGCTGTGCCAACCGCACGATCGGCACGGCCGCGACCGAGACGCTCAGAGGAACGATCGCCGGCGACCAGATCTTCGGCTTCGGCGGCAACGACCGGATCATGGGCTTCCAGGGCCAGGACTGCATCGACGGCGGGGCCGGAAATGACCAGATCTGGGGCGGGGACGAGGCCGACAAGCTCATCGGCGGATCCGGACGGGACCAACTCAAGGGCGAGGATGGGCGAGACAAGCTGTACGGCGAGTCGGGCAACGACGTCCTCGACGGCGGATACGACAACGACATGCTCGCCGGCGGCGCCGGCAATGACCGCCTGCTCGGCGGCGCCGGCAACGACAAGCTCTACGGCGAGGCCGGGATCGACCGGATCATCGGTGGCGGCGGACGCAACCAGATCGACGGCGGCAAGGGCAACGACTCGATCGAGGCCCGCAACGGCGAGCGCGACCGGATCATCTGCGGGCCCGGACGCGACCGCGTCCGCGCCGATCGGTACGACCGCCTCAACGGGTGCGAGGTCGTCACCTACGGCGGCAAGATCACCAAGCGCGCGGTCCTTCCGCCGAGGGTCCGCGCTGGGGCGACGAGCGGGAGGACGAGCAGATGAGCACGATGGCCGAACGTGACAGCGAGGCCCCGCCCCGTCGAGGTCCGCGTTCGCCGCGCGGCGGCGGGGACGGGGCGGGTGGCCGAGGACTGCTCGTACCGCTCTTCATCGTGGCCGTCGCGCTCGTCGCGGCGGGCAGCGGTGCGCTGATCGTCTCCACGTCCTATGACACGCCCCGCAAGGCGAGCGTGCTCGGACCGAACCTGGCGATCAACGACGGGGCCTCCAACCCGGCCGACCTCAACGCAAACAACTCGCCGACGCTGATCCGCAATCCGATCGAGCAGGGCAACCTCGTCACGGTCAACCGGATCGACTCGCCGGCGTACTCGTGCTCGCTCAACGTCTCCTTCGACGGCGGCGGGCGCTGGGCGCAGACGCCGATCCCCGCGCCGGCGGGCGAGGAGCCCAAGTGCTTCGCCCCGGATGCCGTGTTTTCGAGCGACGGCACGCTCCATGTCTCCTACGTCACGCTGAAGGGCCGCGCCAACGCGCCCAACGCCGTCTGGGTCAGCACATCCTCCGACGGCGGCAAGTCGCTCGGCACGCCGGTCAAGACGCCGCTGGGCAAGCATGCGTTCCAAGTTCGCCTCAGCGCCGATCCGCAGACGGCGAAGCGGATCTACCTCACCTACCTGAAGGCCGACGAACTCGGGCTCTACACGTTCTCGAACACCGGCAACCCGATCATGGCGGTGCGCTCCGACGATGGCGGCACCAACTGGAAGACGCCGGCGCGGGTGAGCGCGCCCGACCGTCAGCGAGTGGTCGCGCCGACGCCGGCGATCGGCAAGAACCCCAGCGAGCTCAACGTCCTCTACCTCGATCTCGGCGACGACGTGCTCGACTACGGCGGCGGTCATCGCGGCCGCGGCGGTGCCCCTTACGACGGCAAGTGGCAGCTTGTGCTTGCTCGTTCGACGGACCAGGGCGCGACCTGGAAGGAGTCGGTGGTCGACGACTCGATCGTTCCGACCGAGCGCTTCATCGTCTTCACCCCGCCGTCACCGTCGCTTGCCGTCGACCGGGACACCGGCACGCTCTATGCCGCCTTCCAAGACGGCCGTGACGGCGACGCCGACGTGCGGCTGTGGTCGCTGCCCGACGGAGCGAGCGCATGGACGAAGCCGGTGCGGGTCAACGACACGGCGACGGGCGACGACACCGCGCAGTACATGCCCACGCTCGCCGTCGCACCGAACGGCCGTCTCGACGTCCTGTACTACGACCGCCGCGCGGACCGCGCGGACGTCCTCAACGAGGTCTCGCTGCAGGCGTCGTTCGACGACGGCAAGACGTTCCTGCCCCGTGTCAAGGTCTCCGACCGCGCCTTCAGCTCGCGAATCGGCTTCGGCCTGGAACGGAACCTCGCCGACCTCGGCAGCCGGCTCGCGCTGCTGTCGACCGACGCGCGCGCCTACGCCGTGTGGACGGACACACGCAACGGCAGCGTGAAGACGGCCAAGCAGGATCTGGCCCGCGGGGTCGTGGCATTCAACGATCCGCCGCGGCTGTCGAGCGCGACGGAGGCATTGCTGCGCGTCGGTGGCGTGCTCCTGATCGTGCTCGGCCTCGGCACCGTGTTGCTCGCGCTCGCAAAGCGCAGATCGGCGGCGCGAGCAGCCGCCTGATGTTGACCCTGAGCGGCGGGCTCCCCCCCGCCCGCCGCTCGTGTGGTCAATCCACCGGACGCTGGATGTGATGGACGCTGGGAGGCGACGCCGAGCAGTGGTTGCGCTCGGCGCGGACTGACCCCATCCTCGCTGATCGGACCGAGAGTGCAGATCGTGTCGGGGCCCTATAGCGCAGATACATACACGACAGCGATATTCTGCCGCGATGGATTCAGGGGACGATCCAGTGGCCGAGCTTGAAGCCACCATCCCGCTACCGGGCGCGGCGACGCCTCAGACTCCCGCGCCGGGGGCCACCGCGAAGCCGTCCCGGCGCCGCGCGGTGCTCGCCTGGCTGGGCCTCACCGCGGTGCTCGCCACCGCGGTCGTTGGAAGCAACGTGTTCTCCGTCCGCGATCGCCTCTTCGGCTCGGCCATTCCCGAGGCAGCGCCCGCCGTCGCCAGCCGAGACGCGTTCCATGCGGTCCGCCCACAGGCACCGGTGCGGACGACCCTGCGGTCAAATCCGTGGTGGCAGGACGTTACGACGTTGAAGGGCACTGGGTCGGCAACCGCGTGGCCGTTCACGATCGACAAGTCCGCGATCCAGTGGCGACTGACGGCGCGCTGCCGATCCGGGCGGCTCGTCGTGCTGGCGCCCGGGCGACCCAAGCCGCTCGTCGACACGGCATGTACCGGCGCCGCGACCGTGGCCGAGACGACGGTCCGAAGGCGAGCGATGCGTCTGAAGGTATCGGGTGCCGGGGCGTGGAGCCTGGATGTCTCCCAGCAGATCGACGCCCCGCTCATCGAGCCACCGTTGCCCGCGATGACGGCGCCCTCCGTGCGCAAGGTGGCGACGGGCCGCTTCTACAAGGTGGACAAGACCGGGACTGGAACGCTCACGCTCTACCGCCAGACCGGCGGCCGCCACGTGCTGCGGCTCGAGCGTTTCTTCGTGACCCCCACGAGTGATCTCGAGCTGCGTCTCAGCACGAGCCGGGCGCCCCACACTACGGCGCAGTACGTCCGCTCGCGCTCGGTGCTCGTGCGCAGGCTGGACGTCACCGCGGGCTCGATGAACTTCACCGTTCCCGCCGACATCGATCCCGCGGACTACCGGTCGCTCGTCATCTGGTGCGCGGCCACCGCCAGCGCCTACGCCGCCGCGAGCCTGGGGCCGGCCTCATGACGACGACGGTCCCCGCGGAGATGCCGGCGTGGGCAGGGCCGCAGATCGTCGTGCGCGGACGGGCGATCCCCGTGGTCCTGCCCAAGCGCGGCGACCCACGCCTGAAGCTCTCCGCGACGATCATCACGTTGACGATCTTGGGTCTGACGGTCCTGAACTTCCAGGTGTCGATCCCGCAGATCCTCGTCACCGTCCTGCTCTGCGGGCTGATCGAGTTGGTCGTCACGTTCTGGCGCGAACACAAGCTTGTGTGGCCCGCCAGCGCGATCCAGACCGGTGTCAGCGTGGCGTTCATCTTCCGCGTCGGCGGTACCGAGCACGGCGACTGGTGGAGCGTCCGGGGGCTGCAGCTGTTTGCGCTCGTCGCGGTGATATCGATGCTGCCGAAGTACCTGCTTCGCATCAACGGGCGGCACATCTTCAACCCGTCGAACATCGGGATCGTCTGGGGCCTGCTGCTGATCGGCCCCAGCTACGTGTTCTCCGAGCACCTGTGGTGGGATCCGATCGGGGCGCCTGTGCTGATCTCGATGGCGGTCATCTTCGGCGGCGCGTGGTGGGTCCTGCGGCAGGTGAAGATGATTCCGATGACCGTCGTGTTCCTCGCGACGTTCTTCGTGCTGATCGCGATCTTCGCGCTCGCAGGCCAGCAGTACCACGCGACGTGGCACCAGGGCCCGGTGAGCGGCGCGTTCTACTGGTACACGATCGCCCTGTCACCGGAGCTGCTGATCTTCGTGTTCTTCATGATCACCGACCCCCAGACGGCGCCGAAGTCGCCGCGCGGGCGGATGATCTACGCCGTGGCGACGGCGGTCGTGGCCGCCGCGCTGATTCTCATCCAGACGACCGAGTTCGGCATCAAGGTCGCGATCCTCTCCTCCCTGGTCGCCACCTGCGCAGTCGTACCGGCGATCGAGCGCCTCAGCCGGCGCATCGAGGAGCGCCGCGCGGGCCTGCCGCCCGCGCCGCAGCCGCCGCGCCCGCCGCAGCGCCGTCGCCTGCGAGCCGCGTTGCATGACCCGGTCCTCGTTGCCATAACGGTCATCGCGATCGCCGCGCCCGTGAACACCGCCCTGTTGCCGCGCGACGATTCGATCCTGCTGATCGAGCAGGGCCTCACCACCCGCAACGTGCAGTGACACGACGGCCGGGAGCCGGCGTGGCGTTCGGAGGGCCGCAGCCCCCGGAACGCCCACGACGCATCGCGTCCCGGGCCCTTCGGGATCGGCACCCGCGTGCGCGACCAGCTCGTGCCCGCATCGGTCGAGACATGCACGGCGCAGGCGAAGTCCGGCGAGTCGACCCGGTTCGTCACGACGAGATTGCGGTGATCGCGGGTTGCGCACCACTGCCAGGAGTTGTGCGCGCTGATGTCACCGAGGTTGCGGGCGCCGGCGTTGACCGGGTGGTCCGACCCGATCCGCTGCAAGCCGGCGGTTCCCCACAGGACCGAGGCGAGCGCCGCGACGCCTCCCGCGATCATCGCAAGCGCGCCGAGCAGCGGCAGGCGCGGGAGCGAGCGGACGTCGTAGCGGCAGGCGCGGGAGCGAGCGGACGTCGTAGCGGCGCATGCGCGGGCAAGCCTACCGGTAGGTGTCGGTTTCCACTACCGCCGCACGATCGGTCACCCAGCGCCCGTTGCCTGATCAGCCGGGCCGGTCAAGGCCGATCGGTCGAAGACCGTGTCGACGTCGATACCGCGGGGCCCGCCGTAGGCATCGGCGTGGTAGTCCAGCGTGCGCCGCCACTTGTCGGCATGCATCGTCCCGAGCGCGTCTCCTCGGCCTCGAAGATCAACGACGAGCGCGCGTCCCAGCCGGCCACGACGAGACCCGGATCGGCATCGGGAGATGGTCGCAACGGCATCTGGTGCGCGGGGCCGGCTCGCCCAGGCAGACCAGCGCAATCGCGCGAGTTCATGGCGCCGAGCGCGCCTGCGGTATATGTTGGGAACCCGTAGCCGCAGGTGCGCCAGGTGCCCGCGGTCGGCGCGAGCGCCGAGAGAGGAAACGATGGGCGAAACTCGAGAAAGCCGGCCTCATCCCAGCCGCGGGCCGCGCCGGGCTGGCCGCGGGCCGACGCCATGAAGCTGGCGATCGCCGGTAAGGGCGGGGCCGGCAAGACGACGATCTCGGGGACCCTGGCCCGCCAGCTTGGCCGCCAGGGCTACGGGGTGCTCGCAGTCGACAACGACTTGAACCCGAACCTCCCGCTGACGGTCGGCATACCGGCCGAGCGGATGAGCGATCTGCCGACTGTGTCGGCGGACATCGTGCGAGTCGTCGACGGCCGTCTGGAGCTCACGCAGACGCTCGACGAGATCAAGGCTGCGCACGCGATGCAGGCCCCGGACGGCGTCACCGTGCTCGTCGCGCACGAACCGAAGGAGGCCGACACGGGCTGCATGGGGCGCTACCACCAGGCAATGCGTGCGATCGTCGGAGCAGAGCCGAACTCGCAGAACTACATCGTGATCCTCGACACCGAAGCGTCGACAGAGCATCTGAAGGTCGGCACGGCCAAGCACGTCGACGTGCTCTACGCGGTCGTCGAACCGTACTTCAAGTCCATGGAGTCCGGCCGGCGGGTGCTCGCGCTCGCGCGCGATCTTGGCATCGAGCACCTCGCGCTGCTCGCCAACAAGGTGCGCGACGGCGACCTTTCGATCGTGCAGGAGTTCGCCGACGAGCATGACCTCGGCCTGATTGGCGCGATCCCGTACGACGAGTGCTTCTACCACGCCGAGCGCGCCGCCGTGGCGCCGATCGACTTCGCCCCGGACGCGCCCGCGGTCGTGGCGATCGGAAAGCTTGCGCGCAAGCTCGTGCGCGGCTAGCCCCCTACGTAGACCTAGAAAGGATCATCTACATGCCCCAAAGAACGGCGGACTCACGTTCTCGGTTCTGATCGTCGTCGTGGTGCTGCTCCTGCTCGTCCTCGTGCCATTGATGATCGCCACGCAGTAGAACCCGGGTCGAGTGGTTCGCACGAGGCCAGCCTCCGCTGCGCGGTGCGCGCGGACCGCCTCAGCCGAAGGTGCACGTGCCCCATCGTGGTGCTGCGCAGCCACCGCGAGGTGGGCGCATTCCTGCGGCTGCTCTCTGCGTCGTCAGCCACGTCCGGGACGCGGTCGGCGGGCAACGGCCGCCGCGCTCAGTCCTCACACAGGTCGACGAGCACAGAGGAAGTAGCCGTACTTCCAGATCCGCTTGAAGTCGTCGATCGAGATGTCCGTGGGGCGCTGCACACGCAACAGCAGGTTGTCGCGCAGCCTGCCCCTGATCTGACCGTCAAAGCCAGGCAGCGTCCACGTCGGACCGCCCTCCTCGGCCGGTGAGTCGACGGATTCACCCGCGGTGATCGCAGCGGCAAGATCGGCCATGGCGTCCCAGGCCGAGAGCCCGTCCCGTTCTGCCTCGTCGAGTTTCGCTCCCAACGCCTGCTCGAGGTCGGCGTCCGGCTCGAGTTCAGCTTCGAACATCGCGAACTCGGCGGCTCTCGTGAGGTAGCCCAGGCGCGCGACGGTCTGCCCGGTGACGACCGCCGTCTCGGAGCAATCGCGTTGCGTCAGATACGGCAAGCCGACCTGCAGCAACTCCAGCATCTCGCGCGCGATCGGCGCCTCGTGCAGGCCCTCCAAGACGATCTGCTCGACCTCCTCGATGGCCGTCTCGACATCGTGGGTGGAGAACTGGGACCGCCCGTTCTGACGGACCGCCTGGTTGTGTCCCGGATCCGGCCTGCCGCGCCGAAAGAACCCGCTCACGACGAGCCGATCAGTATCCCGCGAGCATGAGACCCCACAGGAACGCGAGGCCGGCGGCGACCAGGCCGCTGACGAAGCCGATCAGCAGCAGGGCGAGCTGCTGGCGCCAGGGGACGTCGAATATCGAGGCCAGCCAGTCCGGGACTCGAATACCAGCCAGGTAGTAGTCGTAGTCCTCCTCGTACGGTGAGACCTCGGGCCCGTCCTCGTTGATCGGCGTCGGGACGTCACGCCGGGTTGGATCGCGAAGTCGCCGCCCGATCCCGCAACCTGCGTGCAAGCCGCCGGCTACTGCTGGCGCTTGGAGTCGGGACGGACGAAGTTGAAGCGGTGCTCTGGCATCGCGCCCTTCTTCCCCGAGGCGGACCCGTAGTCGTACCCGGCGACGCCGGGGAGCGACGGGTCGTGCGCGACCGGTCGCTGCTGCGGCGCCGGACTCACTGTGGTATCGGCCTTCTTGCTGAAAAGTCCCATGGAAACGCCTTCCATCGATTTCGGTGTGTGTCGCTGACACCTTACCGCTCACCCGCATTGCTGGACAGATCACCCGCATCATGCTCGAACGGATCGAGAGTTGAGTCCCGATGACGGCCGCTCTTGGCTGACGCGGGATCGGTTCGCCAGCCTGCTTGTGGCGCGTCAGGCGATCGTGAGGCGCTCGGCGATGTCACGGTAGATCAGGCCCTGCTCGCCCAGCCGGGCGCAACCACCACTCTCAGGCCCGGCGCCGCCAAGACCAATGCACCGCACCGACTGCGGCCGTCACGACAGCTGCTACGCCCGCGACCGCGCAACCGACCGCCCCGCCATCCGCCGTGCGCGCGAAGCCGGGTCGCGACAAGCACGCCAATTGCAAGGGCAAGGGCGACAAGCGGTGAACTTGCAACCCGGACTCACGATCGCCGGTGGGCGCTACCGCATCGGCGCCGGCGGGATGGCGTCCGTCTGGCTGGGTCACGACGACCGCCTGGACCGCCCCGTCGCCGTCAAGGTCGTCGCTGACACACTTGCCGACGACTCCGGCTGGCTGGCGCGCTTCACGCGCGAGGCACGAGCGGCTGCCACGCTGTCCCACCCGAACATCGTGCAGATCCTCGACTACGGCTAGGCGCTTTACCCGCGAGACGTCGCAGGTTCGAAACCCGCCGCGCCCATCGCCGTATAGCCGCCGGCAGTCGTGTCCAGCCAGTCGGCGACCTGGCCGGCCAGCAACTCGCCGCCGACGCCGGTGCGCAAAATGATGATCGCCACCGCGGCGAGCTCGTCCCAGCCGCTGTGATCGGCGGCGAGGCGTGCCGCGATCGCCGGATCGGCGTCGGAGCCGTGGGCGTCGTGCGCGGTGCGCTCGCGCGCCCAGCGCTCGCGCAGCGCCGCCGGCGCGCAGCACTCGATCGCGCGCAGGCGCCCCCGGCCGGCCGCGCCGAGCCCGTCGAGGAAGAGGGCGCGAAGCGGCGCCTGGCCGAACGTCGCGTCGACGATCACGCTCTCGCCGCGCTCCACCGCAGCCGCGGCGCGCACTCCGAGCTCGGAGTAGATCGTGGCGCGCGCGGCCGGCGTGTAGCGCTCGTCGGGCGCACGTGCGCTCAGCTCCAGGCCGTCTGCCTGCTTGCGGACCGCATCGGAGGACAGCACCGGCCAGCCGCTGCGCCGCGCGAGTTCCCCGGCCAGCGTCGACTTGCCGCACGCCGGCGGGCCGCTGACCGCCAGCACGAGCGGTCCGCGGGCGCGCCAGGCGAAGTGCTCGGCAAGATCGAGCAGCGCGTGCGCGTCCGCGCGGGCGACGGCCGGCTGCACGGGATCGTCGAGCTGAGTGGCGCGCAGCAGGTCGACCTTCGCCCGAACGAGCGCGCGGTAGGCGCCGTAGAACGCGATCAACTCGTCGCTGCCGGGGTCGCCGCCTGCGTCGCGGTAGGCGGCCACGAGCCGGCCGGCGGCGTCGCCGGCACCGAGTCGCTCGAGGTCCATCACGAGGAAGGCGAGGTCGTCGGCGACGTCGATCTCGCGCAGACGCGCGTCGAACTCGAGGCGGTCGATGATCGCCAGCGGCTGCTCGAGCACGACATGCTCGGCGCGTAGATCGCCGTGACCGTCGCGGATCCGCCCGGCTCCCGCGCGCGCCGCGAGCACGTGGCGGTGGGCGACGAGGAACGCGCCGGCGAAGCGATCGGCCGCCAGCACGCGCTGCGCCGTCTCGTCATCGGCGAGCGCCAGCAGCTCGCGCGCGTTGTGATCCCAGGCGCGCGTGACGTCACCGGCCGGGTCGCACGTCTCGATCACCGTCGCGGCGGCATGGAACTCCGCGATCCGGCCCGCGACCGCGCGCACGTCCGCGTCACCCAGCTCGCCGCGCCCGGCGAGCGCCGCCATCGTGCGCTGTTCGTCGAAGCGGCGCATCTGCAGCACGTACTCGACCGCGTCTGGCACGTCGGCCTCGGCCAGGGCATAGGCGTCGCCGTCGGCCACGACCGACCGCAGGCGCATGTCGAGCGTCGCCGCCAGCGCGCAGTTGACGCGCAGCTCCTCGCGGCAGACCTCCCGCCGCCGATCGAGGGAGCTGAAGTCCAGAAACTCCATCCGCACGGGCTTCTTGACCTTGTAGGCATGTTCGCCGGCCAGGAACACCCAAGCCGTGTGGGTCTGGCACACGGTCACCGCGGGGGCGCCCGGGTAGAAGTCACTGCGGGCCATCGCGTCGGGCACGCTGATCGAGAAGGAGCTCGCCGGCACGCGAGAGGCTCGCTACCCGACCGTCACGCGGTCAGAACCCCGCCGGCCAGACGCGCGCACAGCCCGGCGAAGGCGGGCTCGTCAAGTTCGGGGTCAAGCGCCCGCGCCGCCTGCACCGCCTGCAGCGCGCGCTCGTGGTTGCCGCGTCGCTCCTCGACGGCGGCGAGCGTCAGCGCCAGCGTGATCGCGTCGCGCTCTGCGCCAGACTGGCCGGCGCCGGCGGCGGCAGGGACACGCTCGGCGAGCGTGGCTGCGGCGATCCGCGACGGGCGCGCTGTGGCCAGGAACGGCGCCACGTAGCGGCCGGCGATCTTCTCGGGGGGTGCCCACAGCGCGCGGTGCGAGGCCAGGCTCTGCCCGGACGGCCGCGCCTGCAGGTACAGCGGCGCGCCACTCGTCAGCAGGCGCCCGCGTAGCACCGGGCGAAACGGCTGCGGGTCGAGGTCGGCGCCGAAGCGGGCGGCGAGCGCCTCTGCCACCGCGTCGGCCTGCTGCGTGGCCAGGCCGCCCTGGCGCAGCGGAAACGACGTCGCCTCGCCGGCGGCGTAGATCGCCGTTTCGCCCTCGACGCGTCCGTG
>JBBSQG010000021.1:0-15479 GCA_038258125.1 Solirubrobacterales bacterium | reverse complement strand
GGCTCGGTCGGTGGCGCAGGCGCCTCCGGCGCGGGCGGCGGCGCAACCGCCACCGGCGCGGGCGCCGGGGCCTCGGTGGGGACCGGCCCGGCGCCGCCGTACGTGGCACCGCCGAGACGCAGCCGTCCCGTGGGGGCGGCAGGCGCCTGCGCCAGCTCGGGCTCGGCAGGCGGCGCCACCGCCTCCGGCGGTGCCGCCGGTGCCGCCGCGGCCTGCCCGGCACCGCCAGATGTCGCGCCGCCCAGCCGCAACCGACCCGCCGGCGCCGCGACCGGCTCGGCGACCGGCTCGGCGACCGGCTCGGGCACTGTTGCCACCGCCGGCTCCGCCGTCGGCGCGCTCTGCCCCGCACCGCCGTACGTCGCACCACCCAGCCGCAGCCGCCCCGCAGGCGCGTCGCCGGCAACACCCTCCGGCTCAGGCTCGACCTCGGGCGCGGCCTCGGGCTCGGGCTCGGGCTCGGGGGCGCTGGCCGCCTCCCGCCCTGCTCCGCCGTACGTCGCTCCACCCAAACGCAATCTCGACACAGACACGTCAATCACCTCTGCCCCTGTAGGTTCTGGCTCCGGCGCGGTCGGCGCCGGCTCGGTCTCAGGTTCCAGCGGGGAAGCGCCCATCGAGCCCTGCGCCGCCCCACCGTACGTCGCACCACCCGGCCGCAACCGCGGCGCGGGCGCCGCCGGCACCTCCGCCGCCGCCGCGGGCTCCGCATCGGCCACGGGCTCAGCCGGCGCGGCTACGACCGCGGCGCTGAATCGCCCGTAGGCAGCCTCTGACGCCCCCGCGGCCTCAGCAGCGAGCGCCGCGTAGTCCGGGGCCGGCGCTGGGGGCTCGGGTGCCTCGGCCACCGCCGCATGGTGGCGCTCATACGCGGCCGCCGCCGACGCCGCCGCCCGCGCCGCCATCGCCGCATGGTCCGGCCCATCAGCCGCCACGGGCGCGCCGACCGAGGCCGCACCGTTGTAGCGCTCATACGCCCCCGCCGACGCGGCTGCGGCCTCGGCGGCCCGTGCCGCCAGATCCGGCTCGGCCGTCGCCGTCTGCGGCGGTGGGTCCTCGACACCCGGCATCGCGGGTGCCTCGTCACCGCCCTCGTCGTGCCGCTCGCCGAGCGTCGCGCGCGCCGAGGCCACGGCCGCCCTCGCGGCTGCCGCAATCGTCGACTCGGCCACCGAGGCGGCCGTCGCGACCGCGGACTTCGCCTGCTCCACGAAGCGCTCGTACGCGGCCGATGACGCCGCGGCAGCCTGCGAGGCCGCCGCCGCGAGTTCCTCCTTCGTCTCCATGATGCGTCCTCCCAAGCTCATCGTTGACTCTGCGCCGTCCGGCTCGGGTGCCTCCCCGCCGGAACTGCCCGATCCCTGCTCGTCCTCACCGCCGCTACCAGTGCGCAACCGCACGGTCATGCCAGTTCACCCTCCGATCGGGGCGCGCGGATTCGCACCCCAGAACAGCTGTGTGCCAAGCATCCCGATCAGATGCACGAGCACGATGTTCAACACCATCGACTTCGCCGTCGCCGTCCCGACGCCCACGGGCCCACCACTGGCGTTGTAGCCGTAGTAGCACCCCACGAGCACGATCGCCGTCGCCATCACCATCGCCTTCCCGAGGCTGTAGAGCAGATCGGGCGGATTCTGGAACATCCAGAAAATGAGGAAATAGCCCCCGCTGGAGACCTCGCCGATCTGCTCGACGACCGCGATGTAGCTCGCCAGGAAGCCAGCGCCGATCGCTGCGATGTAGACGAACGGCAGCACGAGCCAGGCCGCGAACAGCCGCGTGGCGCAGAGGAACGTGATCGAGCTGATGCCCATCACCTCGAGCGCGTCGATCTCGTCGGAGATCCGCATCGAGCCGAGCTCGGCGACGATCCCCGTGCCGACCTTTGCGGCCATCATGTAGCCGAACGCGTACGGGACGAGCTCGCGCAGATCGCACCATGCCGCGAACACGCCCGCGTAGGCCGGGTTGCCGACCGAGCGGTTGAAGTACGCGCCCTCGATCCCGCACTGCAGGCCGATGATGAACACCAGGCCCCAGATGACGAGCGTCGAGGAGACGATCAGGATGCCGGCCTGGCGCAGCGCCTCGCCGAAGAAGCGAAAGACGCGCAGACCGTAGACCTCGCCGACGATCCGGCCGCTGAACTTCGCAATCTGGCCGGCGTTGGCGACCCACTCGCGCGGGACCGATGTCCAGCCGTCGCTCATCGCAGGTTGGCCAGCTCGGGGTTCGTCGCCAGCAGGGTCTGGGTGAAGACGTAGTTGAACGCGAAGATGCCCAGGAAGGCGATCACCACCGCCTGGTTGACGGCACGCCCCACCCCCTCCGCCCCGCCCGACGCGGTCATCCCCTTGTAACAGCAGACGATCGCGATGATCGCCCCGAACAGCGTCGTCTTCACCACCGAACCCCACAGGTCGGTGAGCGATGCCTGGCCGAAGAAGCTCGCCCAGAAGCCGCCCAGCGGTGCGTGGTTGACGAGCGTCGCGAGCACGCCGGCGAAGATGCCGAACAGCAGCGCGAAGACGTTGAACAGCGCGGTCACGAGCATGAGCGCGAGAAAGCGCGGCACGACGAGGTTCTTGATCGGATCGATGCCGAGCACCTGCAGCGCGTCGAGCTCCTCGCGGATCTTGCGCGCGCCGAGGTCGGCGGTGATCGCCGTGCCGGCGACGCCGGCGAGCACGATCGCCGTCACGAACGGGGCGAACTCGCGGATCGAGGCGAGCACGAAGAAGCCGCCAAGGCGGTCGATCGCGCCGAACAGGACGAGGAAGTTCGCCGCCTGCAGCCCGGGTGCTCCGTAGCCGAAGGCGACCGTCGAGACCAGCAGCGGAAACCAGCAGAGCTTCAGCGCGAAGAGAAACTGGCTGACGAACTCACCGCCGTAGGGGTACGGCGGGCGCACGGCCGACGCGATCGTCTTGCCCGTGAGGATCATCATGTCCCCGACCTCCTCGAGCAGGCTCCTCGCGGGAAGGAACGCTCGATCGGCGACGTTGCGGACCATCAGGTGCTGTCTCCTCCTCCCACGGCTGTGGCGCGCTCCCGGCGCACCGCGGGCCAGCGTATGGGAGCGGGCGCCCCGGTGCCAGTGGGATATGTGCCACACGTCGCCAACCCGCTGGCGAGCGTGGCCGCCTGTGGTAGGTTGGCGCCGCTTTGCGGAGGGCACCGGCGATCCTGTGCACACCTGCCGCGGCGGTCGCGGCAGCGCTCGTCTTCGCGGGCTGCGGCGGCGCCGAACGGCGCGACGCGGGCGCACGCGACGAGAGCTACACGGTGGCCGTGCAGCGCGCATCGTTCCCGCGCGAGCAGCGGCTGGCCCAGCGCACCGCGCTGGTGCTCGCGGTGCGCAACACCGGCGACCGCACGATCCCCAACCTTGTCGTCACCGTGCGCGGGTTCACCGATCGCCGTGGCGGCGCGCGCAACGCCGATCCCACGCGCGACCTGTGGATCGTCGACCAGCCGCCCGCCGCCGCCGCGACCGCGCTCCCCGACACCTGGACCGCCGGTCGCCTCCAGCCCGGCCGCACCGCGACACTGCGCTGGGACGTGACACCGGCCGTCGCCGGCCGCCACGAGCTGCGCTACGAGATCGCTCCGGCCCTCACGGGCGCGGCGCGCGTGCGCCTCGCCGGCGGCAGCGCGGTTGCGCAGGGCGTCCTCGATGTCCGCGTGACCGACAAGCCCGCCAAGGCGCACGTCGATCCGCGCACCGGCGCTGTCGTGCGCGAGGAATAGCGGCCCCCCGTACCGGGGTACCCCATGCGGAGAGGCACGCCGGCACCGACTGCCGCGGCCGCCCAAGGTCGGGACGAACCCGAGAGGACGGAGAGACAACAAAATGGCATACAGCGCGCTGGAGACGTACCTGAACGACCACCTTGCCGGAGCTACCGCGGGGACGAACCTCGCGAAGATGGCCGCCGAGGAGCACCGCAGCGACGAGCACGGTCCGTTCTTCGGGGAGATCGCCTCCGAGATCTCCGCCGACTACGACACGCTCCAGGCGCTCCTGACGTCGCTCGGCGTCGAGGAGAGCGCGACCAAGGGCGCCCTCGCCGAGATCGGCTCGAAGATGATGGCCCCGAAGTTCACGTCCGGGGACGACGACGAGCTGAACGCGTTCGTCACGCTGGAGACGCTCTCGATCGGCGTCGAGGGCAAGGTCTGCATGTGGAAGGCGCTGAAGACCATCGAGAACGGCAACCCGGCGCTTGAGCAGGCCGACCTCGACACCCTCCTCGCGCGCGCCCTCGATCAGCGTGAGCGCATCGAGGCCGAGCGCCAGAAGATGGCGCCGCGCGCGCTGGCGCACACCGTCAACGCGTAGTCGGCCGCGCACATACGCGTAGTGAGTCGAGCGACCCCCGGGTCGCTCGACGTCGCCCTGCGCCCCGCGCTACCGCGGCAGGCGCGGAGCGATGATCCGGTAGGCCTTCAGCCCGAGACCCAGCCGCTCGCGATCCTCGGACTGCATCGGGTCGAGTCCGGTCAGGTCGCGCACCCGCTCCAGGCGATAGGCGACCGTGTGGCGGTGGGCGTGGATCGCCGCCGCGGTCGCGCTCATGTGGCAGTTGGCCGCCAGGTATGCCTCGAGCGTGCCGATCAGATCGGTGCGGTACTGGTCGTCGTAGCGCACGACCGGCGCGACCGTGTCCTCGTAGAAGGAGCGCACCTCCTCCGGGTGTGAGGCGAGCACGCGAAACAGCAGCCGGTAGGTGCCCTGGTTGATGTCCTCGGCGATCGGCTCGCCCGACACGGTCAGGACGTCGAGCACGAGCTCGGCCTCCTGCACGGCGCGGCCGAGCTCCGTCGGCGCGGAGTAGAAGGAGGACAGCCCGACCGTGCCGTGGCGCTGCAGCCGCGCGGCGAGCCGGGCCGCGGCGGCGAGCGTCGCCTCGGCGGCGTCCGGCCCCGCGATCGCGGGCAGCAGCGCATACACGCGACCGCTGGGCGCGCCGTTGGAGGTCGGCTCCATGTGCTGGGCGAGCGCGCCCGGCACATCCTCGGCGATCGTCGCGACGACGTGGCGCGGCCGATCGGTGTGCAGCTCGGCGCACAGCGCGACGGCGCCGCGGCTGAGGTCGCAGCCCAGCCGCGCGGCGCGGCGCACGAGCTCGTCGGGCGGCGCCCCGGTGCCCGCCCGCAGATCCTCCAGCAACGAGCCGCGCAGGTTCTGCTCGACCTCGTCGCGCGCCTCCTCGACGGCGACCTCCGTCAGCGAGGCGACCGCGGCGAGGTGCAGGTACTCCGACGCCTCGCCGATCGGCGCGCTGGGGCCTTCGAGCAGCAGCACGGCCCCGACCATCTCGTCGCCTGAGGCGATCGGGATCTCGACGGCGAGCCCGCGCGGCGGGTTGGCCGGGCGTTCGGCGACGCATTCGCCGACGTAGCGACGCAACTCGGGCAGGCGGTCGGCGAGCGTCGTGCCCGGCGGCGCGATGACGGCGGTTCCAAGGCGCGGCACGACGATCGCCACCGCACCGCCGACCGCGTCGGCTGCGAGCTCCGCGACGCGTTCCAGGCCGTCGCCCACGAGGACCGCATCGACCATCCGCAGATGCAGCCCCCTCAGGCGCTCGACGAGGGTGGCCGCTGTCGGGGCGGCCACCCTCACCGCCTCTTGGTACTCCCCGCCACAAGTTCCGCGGTTTCTCCCGGCCCCCGATCCGTGCCTGACGGCCGTCGGCGCCCGCCCCCGTGCCACCGGCACGAAGGCGGGTCACCATCGGCCGTCAGATCACGGCCGGGCATCCGGGAGAGCTCCACGGAACGTACGGCGGGAAGCACTTAGCCCGCCGCCGCCGCGGCGTCGGGATGGGCCTGCAGCGTTTCCTCACCGGACTCCCCGGTACGAATCCGGTAGGCCTCCTCGACGGGCAGGACGAACACCTTCCCGTCCCCCACCGCACCGGTCCGGCCGTGCTTGAGGATCGTGTCGACGATCGTCATGAGGTCCTTCGTCGCCACGACGCACTCGATCTTCACCTTGGGGCGCAGGTAGTTCGTCAGCTCCGCCCCCCGATAGCGCTCTGTGATGCCCTTCTGGCGCCCCGAGCCCTTGACCTCGCTGATCGACAGCGAGGGAAACCCAAGTGTCAACAGCTCCGTCCGTATCGGCTCGAATGCCTCGTGACGGATGTATGCGATCACCATCTTCATGCCGGGCTCTCCTTCGTCGCCATCGCGGTGACAGGTGCGGGCGGGACACTCGCGGTCGGGCCGCCGCCGTAGCCGATCAGCTCCGCGGGCGGGATGAACTGCTCCGGGTAGCCGTACATCCCGTGCTCGGAGATGTCGAGGCCGGCATCCTCCTCGTCCTCGTCGACGCGGATGCCGATCGTGGCCTTGATCACCGAGAGCGTGATGTACGACAGCACGAAGACGGTGAGGAACGTCAACGCCACCGCCGCCGCCTGCGCGCCCAACTGGCCGAAGCCGTCGCCGTAGAAGACGCCGGCGTTGCCGACCCCGACGTACTCCGCCAGGCGCGGCGAGGTGAACAGGCCGCAGGAGAGCGTTCCCCAGATGCCGGCGACGCCGTGGGCCGACAGCGCGCCAACCGGGTCGTCGAGCTTCTTGTCGATCGCCAGGACGCAGACGACGACGAGCATGCCGGCGACGACGCCGATGATCGGGGCCGCCCAGAACTCGATGTAGCCCGACGGCGCCGTGATCGCCACCAGACCGGCGATCGCGCCATTGCCGATCATGCCGATGTCCAGCGTCCTCAGCTTCATCCAGCCGACGATCATCGCGCCGATGACGCCGGCGGCCGCACCGAGGTTCGTGACCGCGATCACCTCGGCGAAGCGGTTGTCGGCGGTGCCCAGCGTCGACGCGCCGTTGAAGCCGAACCAGCCCAGCCACAGGATCAGCACGCCGAGGCCGAACAGCGGCATGTTGTGGCCGGGGATCGCGCGTGGCTTGCCGTCGGCGCCGTACTTGCCCTTGCGCGGTCCGAGCAGGATGACCGCGACGAGCGCGCCGGTAGCACCGGTGAGATGCACGACCGACGAGCCGGCGAAGTCCTGCACGCCACTGCCGATCTCGGCGAACAGGCCGCCGCCGAAGCCCCAGTGCGCGATGAGCGGGTAGATGATGCCCGAGAACACGATCGCGAAGGGGATGTAGGCGGCGAACTTCATCCGCTCCAGCGTGGTTCCCCACACGATCGCCAGCGAGACCGCCGCGAACATGAACTGGAAGATGAAGAACGCGGCCGTCTCGCCCGATGCCGCGTCGCCGGCGACATCACGTCCGAACTGGAACAGCCAGCCGGAGTTGCCGGCGATGACGCCGTCTCCACCGAAGGCGACGCCGAAGCCGAACGCCCACCAGATGATCGAGGCGATGGCAAAGTTGACGAGGATCTTCGCGATCCCCATTCCGGCGTTCTTGCCGCGTGAGAAACCGATCTCGAGCAACGCGAAACCTGCCTGCATGAAGAAGACGAGCGCGGTTCCGACCAGGACCCACGTGACGTTCACCTCGCTGACGAGCGACTCGAGCATCGGTCCGTCCTGCGCCAGGGCGCTCGCTGGAAGTGCGAGCAGAACCGGGATCGCCGCTGCGGCGCCCCTGATCAGCGTGGTGCTTCTCATGTATGACTCCCACTTGGGATTTCGAGGACGGCGCCTAGTCTCCGGCGGGGCGCTGGCACGGTCTTTGTCCCAGGGTCGAAAGATCGGATGGCGAGCTTCGCCACGAGTGATTGACAGCGCCGGCGAGCGCTCATAGGTTCCGACGCAGCCTGCTCTCGGGCTCCGCGATGGACAATCGCGGCGGGTGCGGCCTGTCCGCGGGGACAAGGCCGGTGCCGTCGGGCGTGGCTACAGTCACCCGCGTTCACACCGAGGAGGACCATGAGCAGAATCAGGCAGCAGAACGTCACGGCCGCCCAGTGGAGCGCGAATGGGGGAGCGCTCGGGTCGCCCGACCTCACCGTCCCCGGCAACGAGGTATTCGGCGCCAACGTCTTCAGCATTGACGTCCAGCGCTCCCGACTGCCCAAGCATGTCTTCAAGGCGCTGCAGACCTCGCTCGCCGATGGGGAGGCGCTCGACACCGCCCTGGCCGACTCCGTCGCGCAGGCGATGAAGGGCTGGGCACTCGAACGCGGCGCCACCCATTACACGCACTGGTTCCAGCCGCTGACCGGCATGACCGCCGAGAAGCACGACTCCTTCTACGGGCCCACGGGAGACGGCAACGCAATCGCCGAGTTCTCCGGCAAGGAGCTCATCCAGGGCGAGCCCGACGCCTCGTCGTTTCCGACCGGCGGCATCCGCGCGACGTTCGAGGCACGCGGCTACACCGCCTGGGATCCGACCTCGCCGGCCTTCATCCTGGAGAACCCCAACGGCGCCCTGCTGTGCATCCCGACGGCGTTCGTCTCGTGGACCGGCGAGGCGCTGGACACGAAGATCCCGCTGCTGCGCTCGATGGACTCCCTGTCGAAGTCCGCGATCCGCGCGCTGCGCCTGCTCGGCGAGGAGGAGGCCTCGCGCGTGTTCACGACCGTCGGCCCCGAGCAGGAGTACTTCCTGATCGACGAGCAGTACTACTACGAGCGCCCCGACCTGCTCACGACCGGGCGCACGCTGTTCGGCGCCAAGCCGCCGAAGGGCCATGAGCTCGACGAGCACTACTTCGGCTCGATCCCGGAGCGGATCCTCGCGTACATGATGGAGACCGAGCGCGAGCTCGCCAAGCTCGGCGTGCCGGTCAAGACGCGTCACAACGAGGTCGCACCCAACCAGTACGAGCTGGCGCCGATCTTTGAGAACTCCAACGTCAGCTGCGACCACCAGCAGCTCACGATGCAACTGCTGCAGAACACGGCCCGCCGCTACGGCCTGGTCTGCCTGCTGCACGAGAAGTCGTTCGCGGGCGTCAACGGCTCGGGCAAGCACAACAACTGGTCGATGGGCACCGACACGGGCACGAACCTGCTCGAGCCGGGCGACACGCCGAGCGAGAACCTCCAGTTCCTGTTCTTCTGCGCGGCGGTCGTCAAGGCCGTCAACAAGCACCAGGCGCTGCTGCGGGCTTCGGTGGCGAACATCGGCCAGGACCACCGCCTGGGCGCCAACGAGGCGCCGCCGGCGATCATCTCCGTCTTCCTCGGCGGCGAGCTCGAGAAGGTCTTCGAGGCGATCGCCGCCGGCCATGCCGCCGTGGATTCCGACAACGGCTTCCTCGGGCTGGGCACGCCGGTGCTGCCGCCGCTGCCGCTGCACGGCGGCGACCGCACCCGCACCTCGCCGTTCGCCTTCACCGGAAACAAGTTCGAGTTCCGGATGCTCGGCTCGAGCTCGTCGCTCGGCTTCCCGAACACCGTGCTCAACACGATCGCGGCGGAGGCCATCGACGAGCTGGCCGACGCGCTGGAGGGCAAGATCGGCGCGGGCGCGTCGCTCGAGGAGGCGGTCATCGACGCCGTCAAGGACGCCTACAACGACAACCGGCAGATCGTCTTCGGCGGCGACAACTACGCAGACGAATGGCACACCGAGGCCGAGTCGCGCGGTCTGCACAACCTCCGCTCGACGGTCGACGCGCTGCCATGGCTCGTCAACGAGAAGACCGTCGACGTGATGAGCACCTACGGCGTCCTATCCGAGCGCGAGCTCGAGGCTCGCTACGAGGTCGGCATCGAGCAGTACGGGACAAAGGTGAACATCGAGGCCGAGACGGCGGCATCGATCGCGCGCACGATGCTGCTGCCGGCGGCGGTGCGCCATCTCAACGAGCTGCTCGCCTCGGGCCGTCAGGGCCTGATCGACGAGGTCGCCCCTCTCGTCGCCGATTTCCACCAGGCGATCGTGGCGCTCGAGAAGGCCAACGAGGATCCGGGCCTGGAGGGCCTCGCGCTCGCGCAGTACTTCCGCGACACGGTGCTCGCGGCGATGGCGGATGTCCGCACGGTCGCCGACAAGCTCGAGCGGCTCGTCGCCGACGACCTGTGGCCGCTGCCGAAGTACTCCGAGGTGCTGTTCATCAAGTAGCGCCTCATCAAGCATAGGCAGGACCGAAGAGCCTCTGTTTCAGGGGCTTTTCGCGTTCCAGGGTGCCGGACGGCGGGAAATCGCAGCAGAAATGGCAGCACCAGCGTTCGGGCGTTCGGTGCGTCGGGCACATCGTGCGCTCGCGCGAAGCTGATAGCTCCCACGCCCGGCACCACCGCCGGGCTGCGGGTTGCGTGGGCGCCGCCGCCTACGCGCCGAGCCGGATGCTGCGAAATCCGAACGTCGTGGCGAGCAGATCGAGATGACGGTCGACGTGGAGCACGTCGGCGCCGTGCTGCTGGGCGCAGGCACCGATCAGCAGGTCCGTGAGGGCGACGCGGTGCTGGCCGCGCGCGGCCAGCTCGCGCTGGGCGGACTCCGCCGCAGCCAGCGTGGAGGCGTCGATGCGCAGGTCGCGGTAGGCATCGAGGTCCTCACGCAACACCAGGAAGTCCTCTGTCGATCGCGCGCTGTAGAGAATCTCCAGGCGCGTGATCGAGCACATGCACAGCTCGCCGAGATCGACGAGCTCGGCCCCTCCGCGTACCCACGCGGACTTGTCGAGCAGGATCAGCGCCATGCGCCGTCGCCGATGAGCTCGTCGACGTCGACGAGCCGCGCCGCACGCGTGAGGCCGGCCCGCTGGCGCTCGGCCCGCGCCGCGTCGTCGGCGAGCCCGGCCTCGAGCATCCGGCCTCCAGCCTGGGTGAGGCGCAACAGCAGCTGGCGGCGGTCGGTGATCTCCGGCCAGACGCGCTGGGCGAGGTCGAGCAGCGCAGCAGTCTCTCCGGTGTCGGTCACGGTGTATCGCGGGCGCGTCGTCGGCACGGCCGCGAGTGTAACACCACTAGTCGTCAGGTGCGACACCTCGGTGGTCAGGTCGCGCCCGCACCCCGCTCCCGCGCCGCCCCTGCGAAGCTAGCGCGCGTGATCGAGCCCCTGCGCACCGTGACCGCCACCCGCTACGTCGAGGCCCTGCGCGAGGGCGGCTCGCTGCCGGGTCTGATCGAGGCCGACGACGACGGGATGTACGTGACGAAGTTTCGCGGCGCCGGCCAGGGCGAGGGCGCGCTCGTGGCCGAGGTCGTCGCCGGCGAGCTGGGGCGCGCCCTCGGGCTGCCGGTGCCCGAGCTCGTCGTCGTCGACGTCGATGTCGCGCTCGCCGCCGCCGAGCCCGATCCGGAGATCCAGGAGCTCATCGAGGCCAGTCCCGGCGCGAACCTCGGGATGGACTTCCTTCCGGGCTCGCTGCCGTTCGTCGCCGGCACGCCGATCGATCCCGAACTGGCGGCCGACATCGTCTGGTTCGACACGCTGATCACGAACGTCGACCGCACGCACCGCAACCCGAACCTGCTCGTGTGGCACAAGCAGATCTGGCTGATCGACCACGGCGCGGCGTTCTTTCGCCAGCACGGCGACCGATCGCTGACCCTCACCGCGCACGAGAGCGTCCCGATGCTCGGCGAGCACGTGCTGCTCGGGGTCGCGGGCTCGATCGACGCGGCCGACGAGCGCCTTGGCAGCCGTGCGCTGTCGGCCGTCGGCGAGGCGATCGCACGGGTGCCGGCGCAGTGGTTGGGCGTCAACCCAACGACACGCCGGGCCGACCTCGCCTCGTTTCTCGTCGAGCGACTCGGCCGGCCACGCTCGTTCCTGAAGGAGATTGCCGATGCCCGCGGCTGACGTCCCGTTCGCCTACGCGATCCTGCGCGTCGTCCCGCGCGCCGTGCGCGGCGAGCGGCTCAACCTCGGCGTCGTCCTGTACTGCCGCCAGCGCGACTTCCTCGACCTGCGCAGCGAGGTCGACGAGCCACGGCTGGCCGTGCTGTCCCCGCAGCTTGATCTCGCCGACGTGCGCAACGCGCTGGAGGCGCTGCGGGCGGTCGTCTGTGGCGAGCCGGCCGGCGGCGCGCTGGCCGCGCTGCCGGCGTCGGAGCGCTTCGGCTGGCTCGTCGCGCCGGCATCGACGATCATCCAGCCCTCGCAGGTCCACACCGGGCTGACCGGCGATCCGGCGGCGACGCTCGACCGGCTGTTTGGCAGCCTGGTGTCCGCCGCCGGCGCATGAGCGCTGTTGAACAGTGTTCAGGCGTACGTAACGCAGTAGGAGCATGGGTGACGACGTGGCGGGGATGCGGGCGAGGGTTGGCGTCCGCGGATGAACGTCACAGTGTCGACACACCAAACCGAGCTGCGCCACCGCGTCGCCGAGCATGCCGCCAGTGGCGCGCTGCGCGACCTGCTCGAGCACCATCGTCTCTCCTACTCGCCCGAGCCGCTGTCGGAGGGCGCGATCTTCGGCTTCTCCGGGGCGCTTGACCTGCGCGTGCGGATCGCCGACGCCGCGGTGCCCACGATCGACCTCGACGGCCGCGCGCCCTCGCTGGAGTCCGAGCTGTGCGCCCACCTCGGCATTCCCGCGCGGTGGCACACGACATCGGACCCGATGACGGGCTGGGGGCTGCTGCGCAGCGAGCTCGACGCCGGCCAACCGACGCTCGTGCGCGCCGACCTCGCCGAGCTCGACTACCGCGACGGCGACCGCCACGACACGCGCCACGCGATCGTCGTCACGAGCTGGGACGCCGGCGCGGGCCTCGCCTGCGTCGCGGACGGCAGCTTCCCCGAGCCCCAGCGCTGCAGCCTGCGCTCACTCGCCGATGCACGCGGATCGCAGGCATGGCCCGAATCCGCCCACCATGGGCTCCTGGCCATCCGGGCGCGACCGCAGCGACTCGACGACCCGCTTGTGACCGTCGCGGCGGCGCTGCGGCGCGTGGTCGCGGCGATGCGCACCCCCCCGCGCCCGGACCACCCACACGTTCGCGCGGGGCTCGCGGCCGCCGACGCGCTCGCCGATGCGTGGCCGCAGCTGCCCGGCGCGGCGGGCCCACGGCTCGGCGCGACGCTCGGCGCGCTGCGCTTCCGGATCCGCGACGGCGGCACGGGCGGCGCGCTGTATCGCTCGCTGCAGGCGCGCTTCCTGCACGAGGCCGCCGCCCTGCTGGGCTCGCCCGCGCTCGGCCACGCGGCGCTCGTCTGCGATGACCTAGCCGACGCCTGGCGGGCGTTGGCCGGCGCGATCGACGACGACGATCCTGCGTTCGCCCATCGGGTCGGCGCACCGTGGGTGCAACGCATCCGCTCGCTCGAGCATGCCCACGTCGAGGCGCTCGAAGCGCATCTGCGGATTCATCGAGCAATCGCTGCCTGACGATTGAAAAGCTGGCGCCGCGCCGGGCTTGACGTGGCGTTCGCCTAGCCTACGAGTGGCGATGCGTGACTACACCTCCGCCATTCGAACCCACGCGATCCTCTTCGAGGGCGGCATGGGCGCAACACTGGAGCAGCTCGATCTCTCGCTGGAGAACGACTACAAGCTGCCCGGGCGTGCGCACGAGGTGCTCGTGCTCAACCGCCCCGACGTCATCGAGCACGTCCACGAGGGCTTCATCGAGGCGGGTGCCGCCGCGCTGCAGACCGGCACCTTCCAGGCCAGCCGACTCAAGCTCGACGAGTGGGGCCTGGGCGAGGAGACCGTCGAGATCAACCGCCGCGCCGCCGAGATCGCGCGCAAGGTCGCCGGCGAGAAGAAGTACGTCGCCGGGTCGATCGGCCCGACCGGCTTCCTGCCCGCCTCCGACGATCCGACGCTCGGCGACATCTCCTTCCGCACGCTCGCCGACACGTTCGCCGAGCAGGCTGGCGGCCTCCTCGAAGGCGGCGTCGACGTGATCCTGATCGAGACCGCGCAGGACATCCTCGAGGTCAAGGCAGCGATCTTCGGCGCCCGCGAGGCGATGAAGCGCGTCGGCCGCGAGGTGCCGATCGAGACCCACGTCTCGCTGCTGCCCAACGGCGGCAAGATGCTGCTGGGCACCGACATCTCGGCCGTGCTGACGACGCTCGAGGCGCTCGGCGTCGCGGCGATCGGGCTGAACTGCTCGACCGGCCCGGAGGACATGCGCGATGCGATCCGCTTCCTGGGCGAGTACGCGCCGATGCCGGTTGCCTGCGTGCCGAACGCGGGGATCCCGATCCAGGGGCCCGACGGCGAGACGATCTTCCCGGAGGGGCCCGACGAGTTCGCCAAGACGCTGCTGGATTTCGTGGCGCGCTACGACGTCAGCATCGTGGGCGGCTGCTGCGGCACGACCCCCGAACACATCCGCGCGCTCGCCGAGGGCCTGCACGGCAAGCGCGCCAAGCAGCGCCCGGTCCCGCGCCCCGTGCACGTCAGCTCGATGATCAGCGCGACGCCGCTCGTCCAGGAGCCGCGCCCGACGATGATCGGCGAGCGCGTCAACTCCCAAGGCTCGCGCAAGGCCAAGGAGATGCTGCTGGCCGACGACTACGACGGCCTCAACCAGATCGCCGAGGACCAGGTCGACGGCGGGGCGCACGTGCTCGACCTCTGCGTGGCGCTCGTGGAGCGCGACGACGAGGCCGAGCAGATGCGCCGCGTGGCCGAGCGCGTCTCGCTCTCCCAGCCGGCGCCGATCCAGGTCGACTCGACCGAGCCGGAGGTCATCGAGTCCGCGCTTGAGCAGATCCCCGGCCGGGCGATCGTCAACTCGATCAACCTCGAGGCCGGCCGCGCCAAGCTCGACCGCGTCGTGCCGATCGCGCTCGCCCACGGCGCCTGCCTGATCGCGCTGACCATCGACGAGGTCGGCATGGCGAAGACCGCCCAGCGCAAGCTCGAGATCGCTCAGCGCCTGAAGGAGCTGTGCTGCGACGAGCACGGCCTGGACCCCGAGGCGCTGATCTTCGACTGCCTGACGTTCACGCTGACGACCGGCGAGGAGGAGTGGCGCCCGTCGGCGGTGGAGACGATCGAGGGCATCCGCATGATCAAGCAGCACATCCCGATGGTCAAGACGTCGCTCGGCGTCTCGAACGTCTCCTTCGGCGTCGCGCCCCGCGCGCGGGCTGTTCTGAACTCGGTGTTCCTGCATCACTGCGTCGCGGCCGGGCTGGACCTGGCGATGGTCAACCCGAACCACATCACCCCATACGGCGAGATCAACGAGCAGGAGCGCAAGCTCGCCGACGACCTCGTGCTCAACACCCGCGAGGACGCGCTGGAGGTCTTCATCGCGCACTTCGAGTCCCAGAGCGAGGTCGCCGAGGAGGAAGCGGCCGACCCGACCGCGGGCATGGAGCCCGAGGAGGCGCTCCACTACCACATCCTGCGCCGCAAGAAGGACGGCGTGGAGGACTGGATCGACCGCGCGGTGGAGAAGATCGGCGCCGTCCCGACGCTCAACAAGGTGCTGCTGCCCGCGATGAAGGAGGTCGGCGACAAGTTCGGCGCCGGCGAGCTGATCCTGCCCTTCGTGCTGCAGTCGGCGACGGTCATGAAGCGCGCCGTCGCGCAGCTGGAGAACTACCTCGACAAGGTGGCCGGCTACACGAAGGGCACGGTCGTGCTGGCGACGGTGTTCGGCG
>JBBSQG010000020.1:0-15928 GCA_038258125.1 Solirubrobacterales bacterium | reverse complement strand
GGCCGACAAGGACGGGCTGGCCTCAGTGATGGGATCGGTCAACGCGTACCTGCAGGTCGTGCGCAGGCTGCACGAGGTGAAGTCGATGTACTCGTGGGCGATCGTCGGCGACCTGCCGGCCGGCCCGCGTCACCTCGCCGCCGGCTTCTCGCCGTACGCGAGCCTGTATGTCGTGGTCGTCGAGCCGACGAGCCAGTCGGCACTGACGGGCCGCCGCGTCGCGCGCCTGGCCCGCGGCCCGCTCGGCGCAGACGTCATCTTCGTGGCGAGCAAGATCTCCAGCCCTGACGAGCGCCGCCGCGTCGAGCGGCTGCTCGGCGAGCCCGTCGACTTCGAGATCCCGGCCGATCCGGCCGTGGCGGAGGCGGAGCGCAGGCACGTCGCGGTGATCGACGCAGCACCCAGCTCACCCGTCGTGCGCGCGGTGCAGCGGCTGGCGGACACCATCGAGCAGCGCACGTTGGAGGCCCCATGAAGCTCGCAGTATCCGGGAAGGGTGGCGCCGGCAAGACGACGATCTCCGGCACGATCGCCCGCGCGCTGGCGCGTGCCGGCCACGACGTCATCGCGATCGACGCCGACATCAACCCGATGCTCGGGATATCGCTCGGTCTCGGCATGGACGGCACCGAGCGCCTGACGGGCATGCGTCAGGACCTCAGCGAGACCGGCAACGCCGACGACGCCGTCCACGAGCACACGATAGAAGGCCTGATCGAGCGCTTCAGCATCGCGGCGCCCGACGGGGTGCGAGTGCTCGTCGCCTCACGCGTCGACATGCCCGACCACGGCTGCCTGTGCTGTGGTGTCAGCGCCGACCGGCTGCTGCGCGAGATGGATGGGGAGGGCCGCACCGTGCTCGGCGATCTGGAGGCTGGCATCGGCGTCCTCGCCCGGATGGAGGTCGGCAGCCTCGATCTCGTGCTCGTGGTCGCCAACCCGACGCCGAAGTCGATCGAGGTCGCACGGCGTGCCGTGGAGGCGGCGCGAGCGCGCGACTTCGACGTGCTCGTGGTCGCCAACCGCGTGGCCGATGCCGAGGATCTCGCGACGATCACGGCAGTGCTCGGCGGGCAGGAGATCGTCATCGTGCCCGACGACCCGGCGATCGCCCGTGCCGACGCCGAAGGGCTGGCGCCGATCGACCTCGACGACCGCTCACCGGGCGTCCGTGCGATCGTCGCGATCAGCGAGCGCTTCGCCGTCCCGCAAGCGGTGTAGCGCCGAGGCTCGCGTGCCACGTCGTGCCGCCTTCGGCGTCCTCGTCGTTCCTTACACCGTCGAGCTGGATGGCCGGGTGTCCTGCGCGGTATTTCGCGGGATCGACGAGCCGGAGGCCGGGTGGCACGCGCTGCGCGGTGTACCGCTGCGCGGCGAGGCGCCGCTGCAGGCAGCGCGGCGCGCGGCGCGTCTGATCGCCGGCGTGCCGCTGGACGCCGTCTACTTCATGCTCGACTCGCGGGCGGCGATCGAGCTGCCCGACGGCGCGTGCCATGCCCCCGAGTACGCGTTCGGCGTGCGCGTCTGCGAGGACGAGGTCGACGCGGCCGAGGAGCTGCTCGAGCATCGCTGGGTGGGCTTCGAGGTCGCCGATGGGCTGCTGCACTGCGCGGCCGACCGCAACGCGCTGTGGGAACTGCAGCGTCGGCTGGGTCGACCGGCCCCCTGCCGCTGAGATGCAGATCGCGATCCTGCTCTTCGACCGGCTCGTCGCGCTCGACGCGATCGGCCCGTACGACGTCCTCAAGCTCATGCCGCAGGCCGATGTGCGGTTTGTCGCCGCCCGCGCGGGCGCGGTCCCGACCGACGGCCCGCTGACGCTCATCGCCGATGCCACGCTGGACGACGTCGCGCGACCGGACATCGTCGTCGTGCCCGGGGGCCCCGGCGCCTCCGACGCCAGTCGCGACGAGCGCCTGCTGCGCTGGTTGCGCGCCGCGCATGTGCATACGCGTATGACTGCGTCGGTCTGCTGGGGCTCTGAGTTGCTCGGGGCCGCCGGGCTGCTGCGCGGCGTCGAGGCGACGAGCCACTGGCTCGTGCGGGACGAGCTCGTGCGCCATGGCGCCGTACCCGTCGACGAGCGCGTCGTCGTCAGCGGGCGGATCGTGACGTCGGCCGGCGTGTCGGCGGGCATCGACATGGCGCTTCGCATCGCGGCGCTCACCGCGGGCGACGACGTGGCTCGCCGTATCCAACTTGTACTGCAATACGCGCCGGAACCGCCGTTCCCGGGCGCGGGCTCGCCGCACACGGCGTCACCCTCGCTCGTGGCCGAGATGCGCGCCGGCTACGCCCGCTCGTCCACCCGCACGTAGGTGCGGCCACGCCGCCAGCTATTCGGCGACGCAGCGTTCGAGCTCGGCCTGTCAGGCCGCGGGCTCGAGGTCCTTGCCGATGATCACGATCCGGCTGCTGCGGCGCTCGTCGGACCTCCATTCGCGACCGGCCGCCGATTCGACGTAGGTCTGCACGCCATGCACGATCTGGCGCCTCGGCTCGCCGGCCAACGCGATGATCGCCTTGATCCGGAACAGATCGGGCCTGAGCATCACGAGCCCTCCGAGCCACCCGTCAAAGCGCTTGGCGTCCAGGTCGCCGAGCTCATGCGAGAAGATCTCGACCTCGAGGTGCTCGTGGTCGTGGTGATGCGCGTGCCCGTTGTCGTCGGTGTTCTCATCGGACGCCGCCAACGCGAAACGGTCCAGGAACAGATCCGCGCCCACGCTCCCGCGCGGCTCCACGATGATCGGCGCGTCCGGATTGAGACGCGCCAGGCGTTCGCGCAGCGACTCGACCGCCGCTTCGGAGGCGACGTCGATCTTGCTGACGACGATGTGCGTCGCCAGCTGCACCTGCTGGCGTGCCTCCGGGCTCTCGTGCTGATCGAGCTGGTCGACAGCGTGGAGGGCGTCGACGACGGCGACCACCGTGTCCAGGCGCAGGGCGTGCGTGATGCTCGTCAGGGTCTCCAGTACCGGGCCCGGGTCGGCCAGGCCGCTCGTCTCGACGATGATGCGGTCCAGCGGGCCGGCTGCCCGATGCAGGCGCGTGATGGCGTCCAGCAGCTCGCCCTGGCTCGTGCAGCAGACGCAGCCGTCGGCGATCTCGACGACATCGCCGCCGGCGTCGCCGAGCAGCTCGCCGTCGAGCCCGATCTCTCCCGCTTCGTTGACGACGACCCCGATGCGCTCCGTCCCGGCGCGCTCGAGGACCAGGCGATTGACGAGCGATGTCTTGCCGGCACCGAGAAAGCCGGTGACGACGGAGATCGGAATCGGACCATGAGGGGCAAGCGGCGGTTCGGACACGGCGACGGCAGACTCCTTGCGGGTGAGAGAGCGAAGACGACGGCGAGGCGCGGGGCCCGGCCGGTTGCGGCGGTATTGCGTCGGCGAAGAAGTACGCAAACCGACCCGCCACTATGTGATTGGATCACATCTTGACAAGGGGCAAGGACCTTCGTACCGGATGGCTGCTGTTCCTGCTCGGCAGGAGCAGCTCGGGCTACGGATATGACCTGCGCCGGGAGCTCGGAATGCGCGGGATGGCGCTCGATCCCGCCGTGCTCTACCGAAGCCTGCGCGAGATGGAGAGCCACGCGCTGATCAGCTCGCGCTGGGTGCGCTCCGAGGAGGGCCCGCGGCGGCGCGTGTACGAGATCACCGCGACGGGAAGGGCCGAGTTGGTCCGCATCGCGGCCGGCATCGAAGCCGCCCGCGACGCGCACAGCGCCTTTCTGACGGCCTATGGCGACGGCGGGCCGCGGACGGCCGGCCATGCTTGACCACCGTGGCTCCACCCTGGTCCAATGGGCGATGGCCTCGCACATCGCGCCCCGTTCGGCCGCCGGGCTGGTCGTGCTCGGGGCGCTGCTGTACGGCTGTGGCGGCGAGGTGACCGACGCGCCCGACCCCGTGCCCCGAACCGGCCAGCGCGGCCCGGCGATCGCACCTGCCGCCGGGGGTACCGCCACACGCGACCCACTGGCCAAGGGCTCCGGCGGCCGGGCGGAGCTGACGATCACCGTTGACGACGGCGGGCCCGGGGGTCCGCGCTACCGAACTCCTCGCAGCGTGCGCGGCGGGCTCGTGGAGATCCGGCTGCGCAACACCGGCGACGCTCCTCACAAGGCGCAGCTGTGGCGGATCACGGGCGGCCATACCGTCAAGGAGGCGCTGCGCATCAGCCACCCTCAGCCCGACTGGCTCAGGACGGCCGGCGGCGTCAGCCTGACGGCGCCGCGCTCGACGAGCCGCACGCTGCAGGCACTGCCGGCCGGTCGCTACTACGTCGCCAGCACGCTCGCTGAGCCCGGGACGGTGGCGTCGTTCACGGTCACGGGGACCGAGGAGGCTCCACCGCCCCCGCGCGCGCCTGCACGCATCCAGGCGGTCGACTACTCCTTCCTCGTTTCCGGCCTGCGCGCCGGACGCAACAGCGTCGACTTCGACAACACGGGCGCTGCGCCGCACCACGCCTTCCTGGTGCCGATGCGGCGGGGCGCCGACCTAGCGGAGGTCAAGCGGTTCTTCAACACCCAGTCGTCGACCGGCCCACCGCCAATCGATGCCGAGGGGACACGCGAGACGGTCGTCCTCGAGGGCGGCGAGCGCCAGGTCACCGAGCTCGACCTCACGGCCGGGCGCTACGCACTGGTCTGCCTGGTCCGGGGTCGCGCCGGCGGCCCGCGTCACATCGACCTGGGAATGATCAACGAGGTGTCGGTGCGCTAGGAGATGCGGCCGGAGGTTCTGCGAGGTCCTCGGGGATGGCACGGATCGGTCGCCCGGAAGACCCAGCGGGCGGGTCTCGCGGACGGCCGCTGCCGGCTTAGGCAGGGACGGCCATACCGGCGAGCCGACCGGCGAGTTCGACGAGCACGCGCACCCCCGGAGCGTCCGCATCGACGTCGATCGCGGCCCGACCCTCGCGATCGGCCAGGGCGATCGCGGGCTCCTCGGGCACGACGACCATGTCGCAGTCGCCGACTGCTTCGCGGATGACCGCGAGATCCTCGTCGTTGCGCACGCGGTTGGCGATGACGATGACGCGACCACCGCGGTCGTCGGTCAGCTCGACCGCGCGCCGGGCGATGTTCAGCGACTTCGCCGTCGGCTGTGCGACGACGAGCACGACGTCGGCATGCCCCTCGCGTAGGCGCATCACGGTGCCGATCCCCGCCTCGAGGTCGCCGATGATGATCTTGCCGGCGGAATCGAGTTCGGTCAACAGGCCCTCGGGGGAGACGCCGCAGCACATGCAACCGGGGTTGGAGCGCTCGATCCGGGAGGCGACCACGAGCCGGACACCGTCCGGCGCGTCGCGACCAAAGCGCTCGACGAATCCCTCGGTGGACCGCTCGTGCTCGGTCTCACCGGTCTCCAGGCCCTGGCGGACCGCCACGAGGAGGTCGGTCTCCTCGGGGCCGACGCCCAGCGAGACGCCGAGCATCGGATTCGTGTCGGCGTCGAGGGCGAGCACGTCATGCCCCGAGCGCGCGAGCGCGCGAGCGATGGTGCCCGACACCGTCGTCTTGCCAACCCCTCCCTTTCCTGCGACCACGATCTTCATAGGCGGTCTATGTTACCGGCATTTAGCGCAGCCGCCAAACCCTCGATTGCGCGCGTGGCGGGCGCGTCGGGCGCGGCATCCAGCAGCGCGACCCCGGCCCGCTCGGATGCCCGCACAGCGTCGTCGGCGGGCACGATGCCGAGCAGCGGCACACCCAGGAACTCCTGGACCCGCGGACCGTCCGTATCGTCACCGGCCTTGTTGACGATCAGCGAGAACTCGCGGTCGTCGCGCATCGTGCTCGCGATCCTGACGATCCGGCGAGCGGTGAGCATCGACTGCCAGGTCGGCTCCACGACGAGCAGGAAGCGTCGGGCGTACGGCGCCCAGTCGTAGGCGGCCTGGCGCGGGCCGGCCGGGAGGTCGCCGAGGATCACCCAGTCGTCGAGCGAGCGCAACGCGTCGAGGCGGTGGATCACCTGGTAGAAGGCCTGGTGCGACGCGCGGTTGGGCTCCAGGCCGCGGCGGTCGGTCTTGCCGATCTGCAACAACCGCACGCCGTCGGGCGCATCCGTCGCGTAGCGCTGGACGGCGCGCGCCGCGCCGACGCCCTTCAACAGCCGCCAGCGGCCCTTCTCGTTGCGCTCGGCGGCGGCGTTGAGCGGCACGTCGTCGGGGATGCCGGCGCCGAGGCTGAGCGACAGTCCCGGCAGCGTGTCGGAGTCGAGCGCCAGGACGCGGTGCCCGCGCCGTGCCAGCGAGCGAGCGAGCGTCGCCGAGATGACCGACTTGCCCGCGCCTCCCTTGCCGACCACCGCCAGGCGCAGGTTGGGCGTACGCCGCTCGGCGTGCCCTGGCTCGGCGGTGTGGAGCGCCGTGATCGTCATGCTCGGCCGCGCGGCGGTCAGTCGTGTGGAGCGGGCGACTTCTGGGACTTCTTCTCGGGCCGCAGGGCGACGAACTCCGTGTAGCGGCTGATGAAGAGGTCGAGGATCTGGCCGGTCGCCCGCAGCGATTGGACGGACTCGTGCAACTCCTCCATGCCCGCGCGCGTGAGCTCGTACATGCGTCGGTCGGGTCCGCTGGTCGACTTCTCCCACACCGAGCGCACGAGGTTGTCTTTCTCCAGCGCGCGCAGAGCGCGATACAGACGACCGGGATCGTCGCGATTGAACCCGAGCGCTCGGAGTCGCTCCAAGAGGTCGTATCCGTGCGCCGGATGCTCACGCAGGAGTAGCAGCAGGCAGGGACGCAAGAAGTTCTTCGGCAGCGTCTGGGCGCCGGGGGGGTCAGGTGCTATGGGCTTTTCCGGTTCTTTCATGTAGGCAGTCAGCAGCGGCCTCTGGGGAATCGTGGCACCAGCAGTCGGCGTCGCACTCGCCGTGGGTGGGGCGGGTGAGGTCGGCCATCTCGTCGGCGAACGTGCGCTTGCCGGCTTCCATTCCCAGTTTGCTGAGCCAATAGAACGAAGTCGACTCGCCCTCCAGCAACCCGTCGGCGACGAAGCGCTCGAGATAGGGGATCAGCGAGGAGTCGGGCACAGCAAGAAATCCGCTCAGCTCCTTCGCGGTCGGCATCGTGGAGATCGCCTCGGAGTGCATCCAGTACATGGCCTGGAGGACCTCGTCGCGAACCCGGATCACCTCAAGCTCGTCCATTGCTCCCCCACTTCTCAGCGAGAATGCCGATCGGTCCGATCGCCGGCGAGTCGGGATTGTAATCGAGCGGGGCCACCCCCGCCCGCTCGGCGAGCGAGAACGTCTCGTCGAAGGGGATTGCGGCCGCGATCTCGAGATCGTGGTTGGCCGCGAACGTGCGAACCGCCTCGAGCTCGCGCTCGTCGCGGATCTTGTTGGCCACGAGCGCGACGCGCTCCAGCCCGAGGTCGTTGGCAAGCGCTGCCATCCGGCGGCCGGTCTCGAGCGACTTGAAGTACGGCTCGACGACGGCGAGCATGGCGTCCGCATAGCTGGCCGTTCCCCGCGAGAGATGCTCTGGGGAGGCCTCGGTGTCGAGGATGCAGACGTCACGGTCCTCATCGGACGCAGCTTCGATGATGCGCCGGACGGTCGCGTGCATGCTGCACAGGCAGCCGGTGTCCGCGTGCTGGGGGTGCGCCATGATGAGCAACTCGACACCGTCGGGACCCGTCACCGAGTGCGACGTCTTGATCTCCTCGAGCGTGTGCGTGAGCACCGGGCCGGCCTCGGTTCGCCGCAGCAAATTCGAGGGCAGGACGGGCATGTCGCTCATCCGCTCGGCCGCGATGCCGAGTGTGAGCGCGAGGTTCGGGTTGGAATCGCCGTCGATGGCGAGCACCCTGTGGCCGCTGCGGGCGAGCAGTCGTGCCATGGTTCCGGAGATCGAGGTCTTTCCCGATCCGCCCTTGCCGGCGATCGCGAGCTTCATGACCGTGAGGGTACAGGGATAAGTGTGTGGCTTCAACACATAGTTCCACTCGCCGGCGGCCGGCCGCAGCTGACTGGCGCGTCGCCCGCTCCCGGTGTATGGTTCGAACACATAGCGGGAGCGGCCCGCTGCGTGGCAGTTGATACGGCGAGAAGGAGGAACCCAGACACCATGGCCTACGACGTTCGGGGATACGGCGCTCTTGACGACCAGCCTGCCGGCATCGTGCATGTCTTCTGGCTGTCGGGCATGAGCTGCGACGGCTGCTCGGTGGCGATGCTGGGCGCCGCCAACCCCTCGCTCGAGGACCTCGTGCTCGATCGCGTCCCGGACCTGCCGCTGTTCGCCATCCATCATCCGATGATCTCCGAGGAGTCCGGCCAAGAGCTGACCGCCGCCTACGCGGCGGCCGCGGACGGCTCGCTCGGCGCTCCGGACCTCCTCGTCCGCGAAGGCTCGATCGCCGACGACCAGGCGCTGACCGCGGGCCACCTCGCCACGCTCGGCACCGGCGCCGACCTGCCCCGCGGGGGGCGCGCGAGCCGCTCGGACACCCAGCCCGCGCGCGTGACCGACTGGGTGATCGCGATGGCTCCGCGGGCCGCTGCGACGATCGCGATCGGGACCTGCGCGACCTGGGGCGGGATCCCCGCGGCGGCCGGCAACGTCACCGGCTCGATGGGCCTGATGGACTTCCTCGGCGCCGGCTACCGCTCGGCGCGGGGGATTGCCGTCATCAACGTGCCCGGCTGCGCCCCGCAGGGCGACAACTTCACCGAGACGCTGATCGCCGTCGTGCGCTACCTCACCGGCAGCCGCGACCTGCCGCCGTTCGACGAGCTCGGTCGTCCGGGCTGGCTGTTCGATCAGACGGTGCATCGCCATTGTCCGAAGGCGGGCTATTACGAGGAGGGCGTCTTCTCCGAGGAGCCGGGTGACAACCAGTGTCTCGTGGAGATCGGCTGCTGGGGCCCGGTCGTGCAGTGCAACATCGTCGAGCGCGGCGCGATCAATCACATGGGCGGCTGCATGGTCGCCGGTGGCGCGTGCATCGGTTGCACGATGCCGGGCTTTCCCGACAAGTACAGCCCCTTCTACAAGGCGCCACCGGGATCGGCGATCTCGGGCGGTGTCTCGAAGGTCACCGGCGGCGGCATCCGCCGGCTGCGCCGGATGTCGATGCGCAACGCCAACAGCGAGCCGATCTGGGACCGGGCCGGCGAGGCCGGCCCGACCGGATGGGGGCTCGCGCACGGCACGAGAAACCCGCTCGAGACGGTCAACGCCCACTTCTACAAGAAGCTCCAGTACCACGGCTCGGTCCATCACGGCGAGCGCAACAAGAAGCAGCCGCAGCCCAAGAGCATGGACATCCTGCGTCAGAAGGGGATCGACCTCGACGCGAGTACGGACGTCCTGCAGGAACACTTGATCAGGCGAGAGGAGCTGTAGATGGAGGTCCAGTTCGAACCCGTCTCGCGTGTCGCCGGAGCGCTCTCGCTGCACGCCACGCTCGATCCGGGCGGTCATGCCAGCGACGCGACCGCGATGGCCACGACGTTCCGCGGCTACGAGGTCCTGCTGCGCCAACGCGACGTGCGCGATGCGATCTTCATCTCAAGCCGCGCATGCGGCGTCTGCGGCGGGGCGCACGCACTCTGCTCTGCGCTCGCCCTCGAGATGACCTTCGAGGTGCGCCCGCCGCACTTCGGGATCGCGATCCGCAACGTGCTCGCGGCGATCGACAACCTCGTCGACCACCCGGTGGCGCTGTTTCTGCGCGCCGGTCCGGACTACTCCGAGCCCGTCGTGCGCGCGACGAACCCCGAGCTGTGGGCGCGCGCCGAGCGCACGCCCGCGCCGGGTGTCGCGATCCACGGCCTCAAGCGGATCTCGGACATCATGGCCGGCCTGACGCGTTTTACGGGAAGCCTGTCTCGAGAGGCGCTCGTCATGTCGCGGACCGCCCGCGAGGCCTATGTCGTCATCGGCGGCAAGTACCCGCACCCGCAGACGATCGTGCCGGGCGGCATCAGCTCGACGATCGATCCGTCGGACCTCAGCCTCGTGCTGCTGCGCGTGACGAAGTTCCTCGACTACAGCCGCAAGGCCGCCGCGATCTGGGATGACCTCACCGAGTTCTTCTACGAGGCCGACGGGCGCTATCACGAGGTGGGCGCCGCGCCCGCGAACTTCCTCGACCTCGGGCTGTGGGACGACCCGGAGGTGTACGACGCGACGTTCGAGCACTCCGCGACGTGGGGAGAGGCGCGCTGGTCGACGCCGGGCGCGATCCTGGACGGCCAGCTGCAGACGACGCAGCTGCCGCTGATCGACAGCGGTGTCGAGGAGTTCGTCGACCGCTCGTTCTACGAGGACTGGGTCGGCCAGGGCGAGCCGGTCGTCACCGAGGACCCCAACGGCAACCGCCTGTCCGCCCGTCATCCGTGGAACAAGCACACGCTGCCCAAGCCCGGCCACCCCGAGCGCCACGGCAAGTGCACGTGGTCGACCGCGCCGCGCTGGAAGGGCGCCGCGATGGAGACGGGCCCCGGCGCGCGGCTGTGGATCACGGCCGCCGCCGAGAAGCTCGTCAACCGCGGGTTCATGGAGCCCTCCGGTCGAGGTCTGCGCTTCGGCATGCCGCAGGCGGCGCTGCCGGAGTCGGAGATCGAGTGGCACATCCCCGAGACGTGGAACGCCTTCGAGCGCAACCGTGCGCGTGCCTACTCGCTCGTCCAGTCGACGCTCGTGGCCTACGAGAACATCCTCTTCGCGTTCGATCTGGCGCGGATCGGCGACGCGGAGTCCGGTGTCTTCAGCCACTACTCGATCCCCAAGGAGCACGTGATCGGGGTCGGCTTCTGGGGCGGTGCGCGCGGCTACATCAGCCACCACGTCGAGGTCAAGGGACGCGTGATCGAGAACTACCAGATCGTCTCGCCGACGACGTTCGTCGCCGCCCGTGACGGATCAGGCACGCCGGCGCCGCTCGAGCGTGCCGTGATGGCGACACCGGTGCTGTCGACCCAGGGCCGCGAGCGGCACATCGACGTCATGCGCGCGATCCGCAGCTTCGACCCGTGCATGTCATGTTCGACTCACTGATCTGCGGCGCCGGATGACGCGGGGGCGGGATGCGTGAGCGCCTCTTCACACGCGCGCACCAAGAAGCCGTACACCCACGGGATCTTCAGGTCGGCCGGGTCGCCGTCGAGCGGACGGTCCCGGCCCTGCAGGAGCTCCTCGATGGTGCGCCGGGCGAGGTAGTGGCGGACATGGCCTCCAGGACCGGGTATGCGCCATGTGGCGGCCGCCGGGTCGTCGGGGTGCGGCTTGCCGACCGGCTCGGCGCGCGCCAGCTCGGCGCACGTCGCCTGCAGCGCCGCCTGCACGTCCTCGCCGTCGCCGCAGCGGTCCCGCACGCGCGCTGCGAGCCATGTCGCGGGCCGGCGGGCGGGCTCGAAGAGCTCGGCCTCGACCACCCGCGCGAGATAGCCGGCTCGGCGCAGCTGCATCTCCAGGCGCGCCTCGTCGTTGGCCGCGAGGGCGAGGTCGGGATCGTCGAGCGCAGGGCCGGCGGGCGGCGACGGCATGGGCGCGTCGAGCTGCTGCACGCGCGTGAACACGGCCTCGACGAGGGTCTTGCCGACGAGGCCGGCATCAACGGCGATGACGCCGGGGCGGGCCTTGCTCATCGGGCGGGCGCGGGCGCGCGCCAAGTATCGGGAACGATCACGGTGGAGTACATTCTCGGCATGGTATGTGTACAGTACACAGAGCGTTGTCGCCGGTTGAGAGAGAGAGGGTAAGGCCGATGTCCAAACTCAAGCTTCAGACGGTCCCGAACGCCGGCGGCGTCTTCGGCGCCGGCGTCGAGGGCGTCGGGGGTCTCGGCGGCAGCCCGACCGGGCCGCTGAACATCGTCCACGTCTTCTGGATCGCCGGGATGAGCTGCGACGGCTGCTCGATCGCCGCCACCGGCGCGACCAACCCGTCCGTCGAGGACCTGCTCCTGGGACGGATTCCCAACCTGCCCAAGGTCGTGCTGCACCATCCCGTGCTGTCGCCCGGGGCCGGGACGGAGTTCATCGCGCCGTTCCGGCGTGCCGTCGACGGCACGCTCGGCGCACCGTACGTCGTCGTGCTCGAGGGCTCGGTGCCCGACGACCAGGCATTCCCGACCGAATACGGCTACTTCTCGGGGATGGGCGTCGGCGGCTTCGACCCCGACCATGACACCGAACAGCCGATCCGCGTCAGCGACTGGCTGTGGCGCCTGGCGCCCGGCGCGGCCGCCTACGTGGCGATCGGGACCTGCGCGACCTGGGGCGGGGTCCCGGCGGCGGCCGGGAACATCACCGGCTCGATGAGTCTCACCGACTTCCTCGGTCGCGACTACCGCTCGGCACTCGGCGTGCCGGTGGTGAACGTCCCGGGCTGCTCGCCGGTCGGCGACAACTTCACCGAGACGGTCGCGGCGGTGCTCCTGTTTCTCGCGAACCTCGCCCCGGTTCCGAAGTTCGACGAGCTCGGTCGCCCGGCGTGGTTGTTCGAGGAGACGGTGCATCGCCACTGTCCCAAGGCGGGCTATTACGAGGAGGGCGTCTTCTCCGAGGAGCCGGGTGACAACCAGTGTCTCGTGGAGATCGGCTGCTGGGGCCCGGTCGTGCAGTGCAACATCGTCGAGCGTGGCGCGATCAATCACATGGGCGGCTGCATGGTCGCCGGTGGCGCGTGCATCGGTTGCACGATGCCGGGCTTTCCGGACAAGTTCAGCCCGTTCTACAAGGCGCCGCCTGGCTCTGCCCTGTCAGGCGGTGTCTCGAAGGTCACCGGCGGCGCGATCCGCCGCCTGCGCCGGATGTCGATGCAGAGCGGCAACAGCGAGCCGCAGTGGGACAAGGCGGGCGAGGTTCCGTCCGGGTGGGCCGGTGCCGGCGGCGGCCACGGCGCGGTGGGTCGCGCCAACGCGTACTTCTACAAGAAGCTCCAATACCGCGGTTCGGTCAACTACGCCAAGCGCAACAAACAGCAGCCGCTGCCACAGAGCCGGAACATCTTGGGCCAGGGCGCCAACCTCCAGCCGGGCGCCGGCGTCGGGGACACATTCGAGCACCGGGAGACGATCTGAGTATGTGTTTCAAGAACCTGCCGATTGAGTTCGACGCCCAGGGCAACGCGTCGCTCAAGCCGGGCGTCGCCAATCCCTACTCGTACGTCGAGACACCGGCGCCGACGCCGATCGAGGACGACCCCGAGCGGATGCGCGAGCTGTTCGCGCGCAACGGCGCCGTCCGTCGCGTCGACTTCGACCCGGTCACCCGAGTCGCCGGCGCCCTGGCCTTCCATACCGTCGTCGACCTCGAGAACCGCCAGGTCATGGAGACGGCCTCGATGGCGACGCTCTTCCGCGGCTACGAGATCATCCTCAAGGGGCGCGACCCGCGGGACGCGATCTTCATCTCCAGCCGCGCCTGTGGCGTCTGCGGCGGTGTGCACGCCACGTGCTCGGCGCTCGCCTGCGAGATGGCGTTCGGCATCAAGCCGCCGCCGATGGGCGTCGTGGCCCGCAACCTCCTGCTGTCGACCGAGTACCTCTATGACCACCCGATCCACCTGTCGCTGCTCGCCGGCCCGGACTTCTCCGAGGCGGCGGTCCGCGAGACGAACCCGGAGATCTGGGAGCGCGCCCGCAACACGAGGACGCGCGGCGCCGCCGTGCACGGCTACGAGCTCATGTCCGATCTGATGACCGACCTGACCCCGCTGACCGGCAAGCTCTACCTCGAGGGGCTGTACTACACGCGCCTGGCGCGCGAGGCCTACGTCCTGATCGGCGGCAAGTACCCGCACCCGCAGACGGTCGTCCCCGGCGGCGTCAGCACGACGATCGACGCCTCCGATCTCAACGAGATCATGCTGCGCGTCGTCAAGTACTTCGACTACGGCCGCAAGACCGCCGCGATCTGGGACGACCTCGCCGAGTTCTTTTACGAGGTCAACCCGAAGTACCGCGATATCGGCACGCGCCCGGCGAACATGATCGAGCCCGGCCAGTGGGACGATCCCTATGCGTACGACGGCACCTACGCCAACGCCGACGCCTGGGGCCGCGAGCGCTGGGCCCCGCCCGGCGTGCTCGTCGACGGCGAGCTGCGCACGACGAGCCTGAAGATGCTCAACGCCGGCGTCGAGGAGTTCGTCGAGCACGCGTTCTACGAGGAGTGGACGGGCAACGGCGACGAGTTCTACAGGCACAAGACCGATCCGTCGGGCAACCCGCTGTCGCCCTGGCACCCGTGGAACAAGGAGACGATCCCGAAGCCGGAGGCGACGAGCTGGAAGGAGAAGTACTCCTGGTCGACCGCGCCGCGCTGGGACCGGATGGCGATGGAGACCGGCGCGTACTCACGCATCTGGGTCGCCGCGCAGACCGGGCCGCAGGCGTTTCGCGACTCGCCGTACATCGAGTCCACCGGCCACAGCGTGAAGATCCACCTCCCGAAGGCCGAGCTGCCCAACACGGAGATCGAGTGGAAGGTGCCCGAGACCTGGGGCGCCTTCGAGCGCAACCGCGCTCGCGCCTACTGCATCCTCTACACCGCGGCCATCGCCTACGACAACCTCCAGCTCGCCTACGACCTCCTGAAGAAGGGCGGGCCGGACGCGCGCATGTCGACGCCCTACGAGATGCCGCAGGACCATCGCATCGGCGTCGGGCTGTGGGGCGCCGGCCGTGGCTACCTCACCCACCACCTCGAGATGGACAACGGCGTGCTCGAGAACTATCAGATCCTCACGCCTTCGACTTGGATGGCGTCGCCGAAGGACCCGTTCGGCAACCCGGGCCCGTACGAGGAGGCGGTGCTGGCCACGCCGCTGCTGGAGAACTACGAGAAGCCCGAGGACTTCAAGGGCATCGACGTGCTCCGTGCGATCCGCAGCTTCGATCCCTGCATGCCGTGCACGACGCACATGCATATGGACGGCCGGACCGTCTCGCGTGAGATCATCAGCTGCGCGTGCGGGGCGGACGAGGTGCATGAGCATCACTAGATCAGCGGACCAGGGGAACTAAGGAGCCAAGCCTCAGTGCGCGTGCTCGTCTGCGGGGTCGGGTACCGCTTCCTGCGCGACAACGCGCTCGGCGTCCACATCACGGACACGCTCGCCCCGCAGGCGTCCAACGGCGTCGAGTTCGAGGACCTCGGCTACCACCCGGTCGGGTTCACGCAGAATCTCGAGGAGCGGCCGGCGTACGATCGCATCGTGTTCGTCGGCGCGGTCAACCGCGGGCGCATACCCGGCACGATCACCACCTACAAGTACGACCACGTGCTCCCCGACATCAAGGAGATCAACGAGCGGGTCGGCGACTCGGTGACCGGCTCGATCTCGCTGGACAACCTCATCGTCGTGTCGGAGGCGTTCAAGGCGCTGCCCGAGGACGTGTGGGTCGTCGAGATCGAACCCGGCGACGAGACCTGGGGCGAGGGCTTCAGCGATCCGGTCCAGGCGAAGCTGCCCGAGATCATGGACACGGTATGGAATTTGACAAGGCTGTAGCCGAGCTCGAGACGCTCGTGACCACGCTCGAGCGCGACGGCGACGAGCGCGCGCTGATGCTGCTGCAGCTCATGGACGCCGTGCATCGGCCCGCCCTCGAGCTGCTGCTCGGCGGCCAGCCTGATCACCCGATCGCGGCCGCCGTGCTGGCGATGTACGACCTCGTACCGCTCGACGAGTACACCCAGGTCGAGGAGGCGCTCGACGAGGTCCGTCCGTACATCGAGTCCCATGGCGGCGGCCTCCAGCTGCTCGAGGTCGACGGCGGCATCGTCCATGTCCGCCTGTCGGGATCCTGCCAGGGCTGCGCCGCGTCGGCGATGACGCTGCGCCGCGGCGTCGAGGAGAAGCTGCGCGAGCGGATCGCCTGGTTTGAGGAGATCGTGGCCCATGAACCAGAGCCCGAGGCCGCCTCGCAGGCCGCCGGCGGCCTGCC
>JBBSQG010000019.1:0-16088 GCA_038258125.1 Solirubrobacterales bacterium | reverse complement strand
GGACCGCCGCCGCACGCCTGTCACGTGTGGACGTCGGACGAGCCATGCTGCGAGCCGGCGTCATCGAGATCGCAGGCCCGTACAGCGAGCGCCGGCTGCCCGCGCTCCGCGCGCTGCCCGAGCGCCACTTCGACGCCGAGCGCAAGATCTGGACGGTGCCGCAAACCCGGGCGGGCGCCCTGGCGATCCTCGCGCTCGCCGACCGAACTGACGAGCTGCTGCTCACACAGCGTGCGCGCCGTGCGCTGCAACGAACCGCGATGGCCGTCCCAGGAGCGGCCCGCGTCCCGCATGACGAAGACGATTCGTCCCCGCGGCCGACGCGACGATCGCCGGTCTCGCACTGGCGCCACTTCACCGAAGGACCGGTCTTTGACAACCCCTCACGGCGCCGTATCGACGTGCCCGGTATCGGGCTCTGCGTGAGGATCCGTGTCAACCCTCGTGTCCGCCGCGACCACCGGACCCGGAGCGCCGCGCGCGACGAGCCCGACGCCATGACGGAGGTGACCGATCGTGATGCGTCCGCAGACAACCACGACGAGGAACGATGAATCGACGCTCCAGTTCCATCCCGGCTCGCCCGCTCGCATGGCAGCCACTCGTCTCCGCACAGCAGTGGGCCATCCTGGCGCACGCCTTCCGGGACGCACCCGATGTCCTCGGCGATCTGCGCGTCGTCCTGGAGCAGCTCTCGCCGGGAGTCCGCGCCGCGCTGCTTGGGAATCTCATGCAGGCCCTGGCGGAGAATGTGCCCCCGACGCGAGCCGTCTGGACGTCGCTGGCGATCACCGGACACGAGGTCAAGCTGTGTTCGGCCGCCGCGCTCGGGCGGCTGCATGCCCTCGGCGACGACGCCGACGCGGCAACGATCACGCGGATTTCAGCGACGGAGCAGCCGACACGCGGCGCAGCCGTAGACTCTCCGCCGAGTCCCGATGTCGGTCATCAACTGGACTGATACCCCGATGACCCGCGGTCACGACCGCTTCGAGCGGCTGATCGGCGAGCACTACGAGGGCCTCAAGGCCGAGGTGCTGACGACCGTCCGCGGCAAGCTCGTCGTCGACAACCTGCACCCGGACCCGTCGGACCTCGATGCCGCCTACAACGCGGCCTGGCACGCGCTGTACGAGCAATCGCGCACCGACGAGAGGGACGTCGGCAACCTCGGCGGGTGGCTGGCGACGATCACCTACCGGCGCGCGATCGACGACATCCGAAGCGCGCGCGTGAAGCACCGAGCGCCCGCGGTCGTCGGTACGAACATCAGCCAGCTTGGCTACGAGCACGACCTCGACGCCGAGCTCACCGATCGCCAGCGCTATCACCAATGGCTGATGTCCGTCCGGCTACGGCTCAACGCGCGCGAGCAGCAGGCCGTGAGCCTGTGCGTCCTGCACGAGCACTCCCGTCGGGATGCCAGCGACATCATGCACATCGACATCCATCGTCTCGACAAGATCATGGTCGCGGCCAACAAGAAGCTCGGCGGGATGCTCGAGGCGATCAACCGCGGCGACTGGTGTCAGGACCAGCGCTCCCTGATCAAGGCGTATGCGTTCGGGCTGCACGACGAGGGCGCGGAACGCCACGCGCTCGCCGTCGCTCACGTCATGGAATGCCCGGCATGCGCCGCCTACGTGCGGTCCCTACGCGGCCTCACGGTCGTCGTGCCCGCGCCGGCGACGCTGGCCGCGATCACAGCCGGCGGCGGCCTCCTCGGTGGGCTCGGCGGGCTGTTCAAGGCAACCGCTGGCGGCGGAGCGGCCGGCGGCGGCGCGAGCACCGCAGCGGGTGGCGGCGGGGCCACACTGCTAGGCGGCATCGGTGCGAAGACCGCGGCGCTATGCGTGAGCGCGGCGTGCGCTGCCGGCGGGGCGGTGGTCATCGTGCAAAGCGCGCCCGACGCCAAGCCGCCCGCGGACTCGTCGTCGACGAGCAGACCGGCGGCACGGGCAGCCGCGGCAGGGACCACGACGCCGAAGACCCCAGCCACGGCCAGCTCACGAAGACCGGCCTCCTCCTCGAGCAGCAACAGCAAGCGGACTCCGCCCGACCCAAGAGCCAGGGCGCACAGGAGATCGCCGAGCTCGGCATCGAGCCGCAGGCCACGTCCACAGCACCGACGAGCAACACCTCGGTGCCTCGCGCTGCATCGGCCTCCGAGTTCGGCATCGGTCCGTAGGGATCATCTCATCGACGATCCAGGCTCCGAGCGTTCGGATGCAGGTGCTTGCCCAATAGGTCCCGTGGGGTTGACGGGCGCCGAATCGATTCAAGGTTCGGCGGCGTGCACGAATCTCCGGGGGGGTCAGGTCCGCGGCCGATACGACAGCACTCCGTGCGGCCGAACGTGACCGACGACATCAACCCCAAGGAGCGCGCTCATCGCCACCGCCGACGGCAGATCCGGCTGCGCTGACGGCCCAGATGCTGGCGAGCGTGGTGTGCGGCCAGCGTCCGCGAGCACTGACCTCGCTGACGTGCGCGGCGTCGACGCACGCAGCCTCGACGCGGTCTACGCCCGCTTGCGCGAGCTGCGGGCCGGCCAGCCGCCCCGTCGGCCCCGAGATGGCCGCCTGCAGAGCCCAGACCGAGAACAAGAACCGATGCTGCCGGGCATGGAGGCGTACTGATTGGCACGCTTCTCCCGCGCAGTTCACGCAGCAAGTGCGCGACGCGACCGACCTCGTCGAGCTCGCCGGCGAGTACACCGAGCTGCGGCGCGTCGGTGCCGACAGGATGAGCGGGCGCTGCCCGCTGCACGACGAACGCACGCCGTCGTTCACCGTCACCCCCAGTAAGCAGCTGTTCAAGTGCTTTGGCTGCGACGCCGGCGGGGACGCCTTGAGCTTCGTGCAGCTCAAGGAAGGCCTCGGCTTCCCGGCGGCCCTGGAGTTCCTCGCGCGCCGCGCCGCGATCGAGCCGCAACGCGAAGACGACGATCCAGCAGCCGACGAGCGGCGCAAGCGACGAGCCCGCCAGCTCGACCTGCTCGGGCGCACCGCCGCGTTCTACGCCGCGCACCTGCGCTCTCCGCGATCCGCGCGAGCCGCGCTGGCCGCTGAGTAGCAGGCAGTGCCCTGCTGAACGCCGCACGGCAGCGGGATTCGCGCCGCTGGAGATCGCCGACGCTGGCCTCAGCAGCCGGCCGCGCGCTGGCGGCGCTGCACTCGACCGCTTCCGTGGCCGGCTGATCTTTCCCGTCTGCGATGCGCAGGGACGCGTCGTCGGGTTCGGCGCGCGCAAGCTCGACGGCGCGCGAGGCCCCAAGTACGTCAACTCTCCGGCCAGTCCGATCTACCGCAAGAGCGAGCTGCTGTACGCCGCACATCATGCGCGCGCTGCCGCCGCGAAGGCCGGCGTCGCGATCGTCGTCGAGGGCTACATCGACGCGCTGGCAATGCATCAAGCCGGGATCCTCAACACCGTCGCGCTGATGGGCACAGCCGTCACCGACAAGCAGGTCGCCACGCTCAAGCGACTCGCACCGACGGTCGTCCTGATGCTTGACGGCGACGACGCCGGCGCCAAGGCGATCCTGCGTGCCGCCGAGGTCGCCCGACGATCGGGCCTGCGACTGCTCGTCGCGCCGCTGCCCTCCGGCAGCGACCCCGCTGATCTGCTCCGCAGCCAAGGCGCTGAAGCCGCCCGCGCGCTCATCGCCAGCGCGCACGCGTTCGAGCGCTTCCAGGTCCAGCAGCACCTCGATCGCGCGGACCTCAGCTGCGCCGAAGGCAAAGACCAGCTCGTCAGGGAACTGCGCCCCGTCTTCGCAGAGATGCCGTCCAGCGCCGTTCGTGAAGAACTCGTCGAGCGCGTCGCCGCCAGATTGGAGCTGCAGCCCGTACTCGTCAGGTCGTGGATGACGCCCGCGCCCGACGTCCTTGCGGACGACGATAGGCGGCCGCCCGCTCATCTCCCCCAGTCCAACGAACCATCCAGCACTCGACTGGAAGAGCGCGCGCTCCTGCTGCGCTGCATCTCCGATCCCGCCGCCGCCTGCGACCTGCTGGAGGGCCAGCCACTCGAGCAGCTCTTTGACGACGAGCTCCACCGCCGGGCCGCCGCGCACATCCGTGACCACCCGACCACTCCCACCACTGGCCTGCCGACCGAGGATCACCATCTCGTGTCTTTCATCACCGGCCTTCTCGGCGCGTCCGTGCGGACGCACGTCGATCCTCGCCAGGTCCGAGATCCCGACGGGTGATCATTGAGCACTGCTGGCAGGTAGGAGTCGCTTGAGTTGCGGGCATCGCAGACCAGAGGCGCGCCCGCCAAGCCGAGGGGGTGTCATTCGGCCCTCGGGGACGACAGGTCGTCGATGGCTACTGAGGATGCCCAACCGCGTCCAGCGGACCATGGAAGCGACCGATCGCGAGGCTACCTCCCAGAGCGCGATCGAGACCGGCCCGCGCAGGATTCCGGACGCGGTCAAGCCCCCCGGGGCGGGCGCATCACGGCAGCAGGCCTGGCGGGTGGGCATGAGCCGGCTCGACGAGCTGATGACGGCCGACGAGGTGGCCGAGCTGCTGCACATCCCGCGCTCGACGGTGAGCGACTACGCCCGTCGCGGGGTACTGCCGAGCGTCAAGCTCGGCAGACACCGCCGGTTCGTGCGCTCCGACGTCGCCGATGCCATCGAACGGCTGCGACTCGGACGCGCTCCCACGCGATCTCAGACGACCAACGAGCGCGGCGATGCATCGGCCGCGGGCCGCTCAGGCGTTCACCGCTGAGCCAACCAACGGCGTGCTTGCTGATCTGCGCTGCTTGACGGTTGGCGTCAGCGCGCGGCTACGAGCACCGAGGCTCCAGCGTAGACGTGCGCCGGCGTATCTCTGACGGCCTTGCCGACGAGCTGCGGCGTTCTGCCTGCGGGAGCGATGTCGATCGCGAACTCCAGTCCGGTCGCAGCGGCGATCTTGACCATGGTGTCGAAGGTTGGGGTCTTCTCGCCGGACTCAAGCTCGACGATCCGCGGCTGGCTGACGCCCAGCTTGGCGGCGAGCGCGCGCTGCGAGAGGTGATGCACGGCGCGGTAGCGGATGAGCTGGACAGCGAGCATCCGGGCGACGGCGAGGCGCTCCCATTCACCGGCGAACTCAGGATCAGCCGCCAGCTCGGCGGCGAGCAGCTCGTCGTGCGTGGTGAGGTCGTGTGGGGTGCGCCTGGTCATGTCGCTCTCTTGCGACCATGATAAGCCACGACCTATCAGATCGTCAAGGCGTCCGTTCGTCGTACTGCGCTGTCCGACGCTGGGCGCGCGCGACCGAGACCTCGAGGTTGTCGTGGCGGTCGATCGCGAGGATCACGTACCCCCAGCTGCGGCGGACGTACAACGCCCGCCAGTCGCTGCGTCCCTGCCGCGGGCGCAGCTCGCGCAAGCCACTGGCCTGCAGACCCTTCAGCGGCTTCATGTGCGGTGGCGCGAGTTGCTCGCCGAGCTGACGCAGCTTGTCCACCGCGTTGAAGATCGCCTTGCGCTCCTCCTTGGACTTCACGGCCATCGCCAGCTCGACGACCGCGTCCGGGTCATAGACGACGGTCGAGGGGTGCGGTCGTACGCCTGACGCCATCGCGGCAACCTACCTCTCCCCAGTGCCCCCCGGTCCGTCACGTGACCCAGCTCGTACGAGGCTGCCCGTGAGCCGGTGTCTCGACATCGTTCAATGCGCGCCCTCGTCGGTCAGGCGAGCCGGGTCGACGCCCAGCCCACCGCTGCGTGCCGCCTGCGTGACGGCGGCCGAGAGCTTGGCGGCTGCGTCGTGCTGGGGCACGTGGTGGACGTAGAGCATCGTCGTGGCGATGTCGGCGTGGCCCATGTAGGCCTTGACGTCAGACAGCGGGAAGACCTGGACGGCGAGGGTGCCGAAGGAGTGGCGCAGGTCATGGAAGCGCAGGTGCTTGATCTTCGCCTGCTTCAGTGCCGCGTAGAAGCGCCGGCGCAGCGCGGAGTCCTCGACGTGCTCTCCGGCGGGTGAGATGAAGACGAGGTCGTCGTCGGCCGTGAAGTGGTCGCGGCGTGAGAGGGCGTCGAGCTCGCGCAGGACCTGGTCGATCATCGGCACGGCGCGGACCTTGCCGGACTTCGGCACGCCCTCCTCCTTGAGGGAGTAGGCACGACGGACGTGGATGAGTCGCTTGGCGAAGTCGACATCGCGCCAGCGCAGCGCGCGCAGCTCCCCGAGACGCAGCCCTGCGTAGGAGGCGACGACGAAGATCGCGGCGTCCTGGGCGTCCTGGGCGCGGTGGGCGGCCTGGATCTCCTCCGACAGCGGAGCGGACGGTGGGCTGCGATGAGCCCCGGCACGCGCGGCGCGGGCCAGCGCCTCGACCTCCTCGGGCGACAGGACGCGAAAGTCGCCCGAAGGACGCACCGGCTGGCGGTCCAGGCCCGCGACCGGGTTTGAGGTCAGGCCGAAGTGGCGCTGAGCGCGCCTGAAGATCGCGTGCAGCACGAGCAGATACTTGTTGATCGTGCGCGGTGCCAGGCGACCCTCGGCGACGAGATGGGCGCGATAGGAGTCCACGAGCTCGGCGCTGACCGCCCGCAGCGGCAGGTGCCCGAAAAGCGGGGCGAGGACGTCGTCGACCATGCGCCGGTAGTCGCGCACCGTCGTCGGGCGCCGGCAGCGATCGAACTCGACGTAACGCAGCCACTCGGCGGCGGCGTCGGCGAACGTCGCGTCGTGGGAGTTGCGCGCGGTCTGCGGGCCGGCCTTGCGCGCCTCGACGAGGATCTCATCCAGCAGCACCTGGGCGCCCTGCTTGGTCAGGTAGCCGGCGGCCGGGCGGCCGCGGCGCGTCCATGCCCTGCCGAGCATCTTCTTGTGCTGCTGACCGGCGCCGTCGCGCCAGTGCGCGACATAGCGATCGCCCGACTGGCGCTCCTGGATGAACAGGTGCCCGGACACGGGCTGGGGCTGCAGCCGGTCGACGGTCAGGACGGGCAGCTCGAAGGATGAGGTGATCGGCGATCCGGCGGCGCGCGGCATGAGGCACAGCGTACGGCACGGGGCGGCGGATGGGTACCGAATAGGTACCGACTTCGGCAGATCCAACGCGACGCTATCTGACCGGATCTCCCGCTATCACATGTTATCTTGGATTACGGTGCATCGCTGCTGGCCCATCATAATCCGCGTGTCGGGGGTTCGAGTCCCTCCTCCGGCATCAACGTTCAGGCCGCAGATCAATGGCTTCTCACCAGCCTGCCCGGCGTATCTACGAGGATGCGTAGTACGGGCTGGCCCCGAGCGTTCCGGGGCACTTGGGATGGCGATGATGGCTCGCCGACTGCACCGGTCGCTGATCGCGGTCGCCCTCGCCAGCGTCGCGTTGGCCGGTGCCGCGGACGCGCTCACCGGCGGCTGCGCCGGCCTCGCGCATCTGCTGCCGTTGGCCCTGCTCGTCGTCCCGGTGCTGGCCGGGCGTTACCTCGGCGAGGAGCGCCTCGCCAGAATGGCCGGCCGACGGGTACCAGCGCCTCGGCGCCGCCCCGCACACACCTGCGCCAAGCGATCTCACCCGCGCACCGTGCCGCGCGGCACGCGCGGGCCGCCGACCAGGCGAATGCTGCGGGCATCATGATCGGCTTCGAGATGATGCTGTTCGCGTTCGCGTTCGTCCTGGCGTTCATCTTCATGGCGATCGCCGAAGCCAAGCGACAGGATGCCGAGCGCGGGCGGTGACGGTCCAGTCCGTGGCCGTCGGGCCGAAAGCGACGGGGTGGCGCACCATCACCAGCTAGGCTTGCGCGCGTGTACCTACGACACGTCGTCGTCAGCGTTCTTGGCGCCCTCCTCGTCGCCGGATGTGGCGGTGAATCCGACGGCGACGACGCGCGCCCGCCGCAGGCTGCGTCATCGGCGTCGCTGCGAGCCCAGCTCAAGGGCGCAACACAATCCCAACCCAGCGATTTTCCGGCCACGGCAGGGCGCTCGCTGCAGGCGGTGGCGGACGCGATCGGCGCGACGGGCACGCAGGTCGGCCTTGCCGGCTCGGTCTTCACCCCAGGCGAGAATCGCCTCGCGTTCGGCGTCATCGACCCCAAGACCGGCTTCGTGTACGGCAAGACGGCGGTCTACGTCGCCGACAGCCCGAAAGCCAAGGCGCGCGGACCGTATGCCGCGCCCGCGGACCTGCTCATCACCGACCCGGCGTACCGCAGCAGGACCGCGGCCAGCGAGAAGGACATCTTCGCCGCGATCTACGAAGCACGCGTGCCGCTGCGAACGACCGGCAAGAAGTCGATCCTCGTCGTGACGAAGCTCACCGACAAGACGAACGGCGTCGACCTCATCGTCGCACCCTCCCAGATCACCGTCATCGCCACACGCCGCGACTCGATCCCGCGGCCGGGCGAGCAGCCTCCCAAAGTGACCACCGAAACCGTTGCTTCCGCCAGCGGAGATCTCAAGGCGATCGACACGCGGCTGCCCCCCGACGACATGCACGACGTCGACTTCGCCGACGTGATCGGCAAGAAGCCGGTCGCGCTGCTGTTCGCGACGCCGGCGTTATGCGAGTCGCGTGTCTGCGGTCCCGTGGTCGACATTGCGCTGCAGCTGAAGGCGCGCTATGGCGACCGGGTGCAGTTCATCCACCAAGAGGTGTTCGTCGACAACAACCCCAGCAAGGGTCTGCGCGCGCCGCTGCGCGCGTTCAACCTGCCGACCGAGCCGTGGCTGTTTGTCTTTGACAAGCAGGGTCGCCTGACGACCCGCCTGGAGGGTTCGTTTGGATTCAATGCCGTCGAGCGCGCCCTGAAGAGTGCGCTGTAGCCGGAGGGCGCTGGTCGGATCGCTGCTCGTCTTGGGGCTGCTCGCGCCGACGTCGGCTGCCTCGGCGCCACGCGCGTCGCTGGTCGACATCGAGGATGAGGTCATGTGCGTCACGTGCAAGATCCCGCTGAACATCGCCGACAATTCGCAGGCCACCAAGGAACGCGACCTGATCCGCGCGCTGATCGCGCGCGGGCTGGACAAGCAGCAGATCAAGGCCGCGCGGGTCGCCGAGTACGGCGACGACGCGAACGCGGTCGGCGGCGACGAGGTCGCGCTTCGCCTCATCGCGTTCGGTGCTCCGCCACACGGTGCGCGTTAGGCTGGGCGTCATGACGCGGCAACCAGACGCCCAAGCACCCCCGGCGCTGCATGAACTCGAGCAGGAGGTCATGGAGGAGGTCTGGCGCCTTGGCGAGACCGCCGGTCGGGCCGTGCTCGACGGTCTGAACGCACGCACCGATCGCGTGCGCGCGTACACCACGATCATGACCATCCTCAACCGTCTGCACGACAAGGGCCTGCTCACGCGCCGACGGCAGGGCAAGGGCGACGTCTACGTCGCGACGCTCTCGCGTGAGCAGTACGCGGACGCCCGCGCGGAGACCCAGGTCGGAGCACTCGTCGACGAGTGGGGTGAGCTGGCGTTCGTGCACTTCGCCAAGCAGATGGCGACGCTCGACCCCCGGCGCCGCCAGCAGCTCGCTCGCCTCGCACGCCGTGGGTAGAGCCGTTGGGCTGTACCGCCTGCACCTGGCGATCGCGCTCGGGGGCGGACTCAGCGTCTTGTTGGCGCTGCTCGTCGCGGTCGATGCCGCGACGACCCACCAGCAGTCGCCGGGCATGCTGATCGCCACCGTCCTGTTCTCGGGGTCGACGATTCCCGACGCCGACGCAGCCCTCCTGCTGGGCCTCGGTGTCATCGTCGCGAGCTCGCTGGGGCTCGGGGTGCGCGCGCGTGGCTCGCGTGTTGCGCCTCGCGATCGCACGTGTGCTTGGCGGCACGCTGTTCTTCTTGCCCGTGGTGCCACGGCTACTGGACCGCTGTGTAACCGGCGCGCCGTACCGCGCTGAGCACCAAGGCGCAATCCATGCCCTCGACGCGGAAGCGCTGCGCGTCGGGTCCGACCGCGGGTGCCTCGGGCTCCGCAGCCGGCGCGATTGGCGCCTGCGGCTCGCTCACCGCGCCGCCTCAGCGGGTGCTTCGGTCGCGACCGCGGCGAGCAGCTCGCGGCCACGTGCAGTCAACGAGTAGAGGACCATCCGACCGTCCTTGCGTGACCGTTGCAAGCCCAGCAGCCCGCAGCTGGCGCGGATGGTGAGCGACGAGCTTGTCCTGACGCTCGCTGACCCACGCCAGGTCGCAGACGCACATCTCCCCGCCCTCTCGCAACGCGAGCGCCAGCCGCAGGCGAGTGGGGTCCGAGAACGCCTTCGCGCTGTGGCTTTGCCGCATTCGCAGCCACGCGGCGCAGAGCCTCAGTGCTCGTGGCCGCCGATCGAAGCCATCAGCATCGACGCCGTCAGGAGAGCGGGCGTCAGGCGCGCCCCGATGTGGCCGCTCAGCCACGGCAGTCGCCGATCTCCCGCTTCGCGACGGCGCAGGAGCACCACGACGAGTGCGGCAAACACGAACTGCTGAAGCGTCGTGATCGTGTCCGCGACGCCGATCGCGGCCCTCCCGGGCTCGGGTCCGAACGGGATGCCCGTCGTTCGTGAGAAGACCCACAGCAGCGAGACGATGACGCTGCCCAGCGCGGCGAGCTTCAGCATCCGCTCGTCGTCGGGATTACGGAAGATCCACCACGCCGCAAACACCTGAGCGACGCCGACGAGGGCGAAGAAGGCGCTCAGCAGCAGGTTGACGTCGGCGTGCTCTATGGTCGCGACGATGTGAATCGTGCCCGACGTCAGCGCCAGGCCGGAGAGCGCGATGATGAACCCGGGAGCCGACGTGCGGACCGGCCATGACTGCTCGACAGGGGCATCGGCCACGTCGTCAGGATAGGCGTGCCGATGCGCCTCTGGGCCGGCGGCGGCGAGCTTGGCGCGAGCGCGTGCGGGCGGCGGGGCGGGTCCGTCGTCGTCGTCGCTCAGGGTCCGAGGCATGGGCATCAGATGCTCTGAAAGAAGTTCAGGCCAAAGCGATCGAGGAACTGCTGCACCTCGATGTTCAGGCGAAACAGCTGATTGGTCAGCACGAGCACGCCCATGCAGTAGCGTCGAATGTCCTCGTCGAGCTGAGCTTCGGTGGCGTACGTGCCCAGGTGCGTGAAGAGCCCGAATAGGCTCGATCAGGTTGGCTGAGGGCTTGAATGCGGGCGCGGGAGGAGAGAGCACGTATCACCCCTGGCGCGACCAGCGGTGCCTTGGTGAGACGGCTTGAATTGGCGTCAGACGTGGATGATCTCGAGTCCGGCGACGCCGTTGAGAGGGTCCAAGTCTTCGTCTTGTGTGACGACCGGCAGGCCGTGAGTGACGGCGGTGGCCGCGATCCAGAGGTCGTTGACGTTCACGCGTCCGCCTTGCTGGGCGAGATGCACGCGCAGGCGTGCCCATGCCGCAGCGACGTCGCCGTCGATCGTGAGCACCTCGACGTCGGCGATTGACTCAAGCGTCCTCAGTCGGCGCGCGCGGATATCCAGATCGGTGGCGGCGAGTACCCCGGCCTGCAGTTCGGCGATCGTGATGGGGGACACCACGCTGAGATCGGGCAGTTCGCCGGTGTCAATCGGTCGTCCCGACTCAAGGGCAATGAAGACGCTCGTGTCCAGCAGCCCGCGCGCGGCAGGCGCCATTAGCGGATCGGTCCGAGATCGTCGGTCGTCTCGCCGGCCAGGACTGCGAGCTCGTCAAGGAGTCCCGCATCGGCCTGGGCGACGGCGAGGCGTCGTGCGAGCTCGGCTCGCGCGATCGGCCGTCGTCGTTGCTCACGGACCGGGATGAGCTCCGCGACCGGCCTGCCGCGTGATGTGATCGTGACCGGCTCGCCAGCCGCCACGCGGCGCAGGACGTCTGCTGTGCGGTTGCGCAGGTCTCGCGCCGCGATCTCAGTCATGCGACGAATGTAGCACTCGCGTAGCCGCGAGCTGGCAGATCCAGGGCGCGGTGCTCCACTCCGCCGCGTCGCCCGCCGCCGTACAAGAGCCAGTCGGGGTGCTCCCTTGAAGTGAAGAGGAGCCGCGAATGCGGCGACGGTGCCGATAAGCGCCGCAGCGGCTTGGCCGAACGCCCACAGCGGCTCGCCTGCGAAGCAGCCGCCATCCTTCCCCGCGTTGGCCGCGCTGGTTGAGAAACAGTGCGGGGGTGTCTTGGGCACCGGGCCAGTCGTCGCGCTCGTCAGCGGCGATCGTCGCGGCTTCGTTGCGCGCCGGCACGCAGACGGACACGGACACGGTCTCCAGGCGCTTGACGCGCAGACGATCCGGCGCGAAGCACGCATGGTGAAAGGTGGACGTCGTCACGCCTCGCGGCCCGCCGGCAGGAGGTCGGCGAGCGCGACCGCGGGGTCGGCGAGGCGCTCCCGGTCGACGCTGGCACCGGCACGGATGAGCGCCTGGATATCGGCGGTCACGTCCCAGACGTTGACGTTCATCCCCGCCATCACGCGTCCCTCGCGCAGCCAGAACGCGATGAACTCGCGGCCGGCCAGGTCCCCGCGGATGACCACGTCGTCCCATTCGGCGGCGTGACCGGTGTACTCCATGCCGACGTCGTACTGGTCAGAGAAGAAGTACGGCAGGCGCTCGTATGGCTCGTCGGCGCCGAGCATGTTGCGCGCCGCGGTGGGGCCCTGGTTCAGCGCGTTGGCCCAGTGCTCGACGCGCAGGCTGCGCCCCAGCAGCGGGTGATACGCGCGTGCGACGTCGCCGGCGGCGAAGACGCCGGGCGCGCTGGTCTGCAGGTACTCGTCGACGAGGATCCCGTCGGCGGTGTCGATCCCGGACCGCTCGGCGATCTCGTCGCGGGCCATCACGCCGACGCCGACCACCGCGAAGTCGCACGCCACGCGCGTTCCGTAGGCGGTGCGCACGGCGTTGATCGCTGCACCGGGCCTGCCCTCGAAGGCCGCGACGCCGCTGCCGAGCAGCATCCGCACCCCGTTGGCAGCGTGCAGATCGCGGTAGAACGCCCCGAGCACCGGGCCGAGGGCGCGCTGCAGGGGCAGCTCAAGCGGTTCGATCAGCGTCACGTCGAGGCCCATCGCGCGCGCCGATGCGGCCACCTCACAGCCGATCCAGCCGCCGCCGACGATCGCGAGTCGGCCGCCACGCTGCAGGCGCTCGCGCAGCGCGTCGCTGCCGGCCATCGTGCGTAGCTCGTAGACGCCGTCGAGCTCGGCGCCGGTCACCGTCAGGCGGCGTGGCCGTGCCCCGGTCGCCAGCAGGAGGCGGTCGTAGCTGAGTCGCTCGCGTTCGCCCAGCAGCACCGCGCAAGCAGCGCGGTCGATCGCCACGACGGTCTCGCCCGTGCGCAGTTCGATTGCGTGCTCGTCGTAGAAGTCCTCGTCGTGGACGAAGACCTTCTCGTGTCCGACCTCCCCGCGCAGGTACTCCTTCGACAGCGGCGGGCGCTCGTACGGGCGCTCGCGCTCGGCACCCAGCAGCACGACGCGCCCATCGAATCCTTCCTCGCGCAGCGTCTGGGCGGCCTTCGCGCCGGCCAGCCCGGCGCCGACGATGACGATCGTCTTCGGGGTGCCGTTGCGGCCTCGCCGCGTCATCGGGGACGGGCTCCGACACGCTTGGCATCGCGCGCGATCGGGGGCTGGCGAACACGCCCGGCACAGACCGCCGCCGAAGCGGGCGCGGGAGCGACGTTCTCGGCTACGTCTGCGCAGCGTCGCGCCAGGCGGGCGAGCGTCTCGTCAAGCCGGCGCGTCAGCCAGCGCCGACCGCCGAGCACGAGCACGAGCCGCGTGGCAAGACCGCGGGTCTCGAACTGCACGGCGAGATCGACCTCGGTGCTGCCTCGGCCGGCGGACAGGATCCATGTCACCCCCAGCGCCGGGCGCCCACGACGCCCGACCTCGACGGAGAGCACGTGCCCGGATGCTCTGGACTGCACGTGAAGCTCAACGTCACGGGGGGTTCTGCCGATCAGGCACCGCTGGTTGGCCGGGTCGGAGAGCAGGTCGCTCACCGCGACGGCGTCGGCAGCGACCGTGCGGGTGGCGATGACCGGAGCCAGGCCCCAGTTCATCAGGCGGTGAAACAGGATGTACAGCGTAAGTTCGACCATGCCTGGTTAGTGGCCAGACACGGCGCCGTCTTACGCACGCGGCGCAGCTGGGCGTCCGCGTACAAGCCGCGTGCTCAGGCCGGCGGCGATGAGCTCTCGTCTGCGTGGCGCACGTACTCCAGCAGGCTGTCGTAGTCCTCGCCACAGGCGGGGCAGCCGGCGAGGTGGGCGCGCATCCCCGGCACGGCCAGATCGGGGTCGGCCTCCGCGACCGCCGCGTCGACGTAGCGGTCGAGCTCCTCGAAGCACTGATCGCACGTCAGCTCGGGCTCGCCGGGGCCGAGCAGCGCCGCGATCAGCCGCTGGCCATCAGGAGTGCGGTCATCGGTCATCTGTGGTGCTCCCGCTCGCCGTCGGCGATGTCGAAGCCGTCCGCGGCCAGCTGTCCGCGCAGCTTCCTGCGCGCATCGTGCAGCGTCTTGTACAGGGCACCACGCGTCGTGTTCAGCCGCTCAGCGAGAACGTCGATCGGGATCCCGTTGAGTGTCACCGCCACGAGCACCTCGCGCTGATGGACGCTGAGGCGATCGGCGATCGCGACGCGCAGCGCGCCCAGCAGCTCGGTCTCGGCGAGATGCTCGCTCGGCGACAGCGCTTGTGACGCGAACATCGGCCAGGCGTCGGGCTCCAGCGGCAGCTCGCGGTCCTGCCAGGCGCGGCGACGCAGCTTCACCGCCGCCTCATACAGCGCGAACTTGTACGCCCAGGTCGTGAAGCGGCTGTCGCCGCGAAACGACCCGAGCTTGGCCAGCACCGCGACGAGCGCGTCGTCGGCGGATTGCTGGGCAAGGTCGTCGTGATCGCCGCCACGCAGGTACGCGAGAGTGTTCCGCCGCCGGGAGACCTCGAAGCGGGCCGCCCGCAGGAGCAGCTCATGGAGCCGGCGGACGGCGTCGTCGTGGGCGTGCCCGCCGCCAGCGAGATCCTGCAGCCAGCGCCGCGACTCCTCATCCAGCCCGTCGCGCGACCTCGGCTGCGCCTTGTCGCCGGAGTGCGGCAGCGTGTTCCCCGTCGCCATGCGGCCGACGGTATCAGTGGCCTGACCTGGCGTCATGGCTGCGGTTGATCGAGTGGTGCGAGGATCCGCGCGGCGAGCACGGGCGGACACCCGCGGTCGATCAGCACGAGCAGCTCGTGCAGATCGACCCCGGCATCGCCACCGGCGAGCCGCGCCGCGAGACCGTCGTCGAACCCGGCGGCGATCATGCGCCGCCGACGCCACTCGCCCACCACGCCTCGCGGGCCGGTCGGTTGTATGCGCGTCGGCCTCATCCCCAGATGAGCGTCACCGCAGGCGCCGTTCTTACGTCGCGGCCTACGACTCACACAGCGTGGGCACCGGAGCGCCGCCTGCCGCACGCCGGGGCACGCGAGTTCTCAGCCGGCCACGAGCGACAGGAACTCGCCGCGGGTGCGCGCGTCGTCGCGCAGCAGGCCCCGCAACGCCGAGGTCGTCGTTCGCGCGCCCGACTTCTGGACCCCGCGCAGCGACATGCACATGTGCTCGGCCTCAAGCACGACACCGACACCCTTGGGCCTCAGGTGGCTCTCCAGGCAGTCGGCGATCTGCATCGTCAGGCGCTCCTGCAACTGCAGATCGCGCGCGAACGCCTCCACCACTCGCGCAAGCTTCGAGAGCCCGACGATCCGTTCGCCCGGCAGGTAGGCGACATGCGCGACCCCGTGAAAGGGCAGCAGGTGATGCATGCACAGCGAATGAAACGGGATCGCCTTGACGACGACGAGCTCGTCATAGCCCGCCTCGTTGGGGAAGGTCGTCAGCGACACCGGCTCCCGCGTCAGCAACTCCGCAAACGCCGCAGCCACGCGTCGCGGCGTCTCACGCAGGCCCTCCTCGCCGACATCGCGCCCCAGCGCGAGCAGCAAGTCGCGGACCGCCCGCTCGGCGCGAGCCCGGTTCAGAGCCGTCTGCGCGGGGGGCTCGAGCAGCCCGTCGACATGCAGTTCGCTCACGCTCGCCACGCCGGCCGGGCTCATGCCATTCTTTTTCCGCCCGCGCCCGTCGTGCGCGCAACAAGCGTCTGTATGAACGTG
>JBBSQG010000018.1:0-16111 GCA_038258125.1 Solirubrobacterales bacterium | reverse complement strand
GCGCCAGTCGCAGGTCAGCTCGCCGGACAAGTCCAGCGCGGCAGTCGCCGGCAGCACGTAGATGGCGCCCTCCTCGTCGGGCGTCGGCGTGATGCCCGAAGGCGTGATCGCCGAGACCGGGCCCTGCCAGGCCTGCCAGCCGCGCGCGGCGTACAACCTGGCCGCGCCGTCGGTGGCGCCGAGCGCGCCGAGGTCGTAGGCACCACGGATGAGCTTCTCCAGCGCGCCCATCAGCGCGCCGCCGTGCCCGCGGCGGCGATGGCCGGCGCGTACGCCGACGCCCTCGACATACCCCGCGCGCAGCGCCCGCCCGCGGTGTACGAGCCGGCGCTGCACGACTGCGGCGTGCCCGACCAGCTCCGCGCCGTCCCAGACGAGCGCATGCATGCCGCCAAGTGCGTGCTCCCAGTCCTGATCGTCGAAATCGCCCTCGAACACGTCGGCGAGCAGGGCACGGGCAGTGGCGAGCGTGTCGGCGTCCAGCTCAGCGGTATGGGCGATCCGCGGTTTGCTCACGGCTGCCCCACGCTATCGGCGGCGAGAGGAGCCGGCGTAGCCTCCGCTCAGCGCTGCGCGTCGCGCAGCGCGCGGTCCATGTCGCGCTTGCTCTCGCGCGTCTTGATCGTCTCGCGCTTGTCGAAGCGGTCCTTGCCCTTGGCGAGCGCGATCTCGACCTTGGCGCGGCCCTCGTGGAAGTAGATCCGCGTCGGGACGAGCGTCAGGCCCTTGAGCTTGACCTGCTCGGCGAGCTTGTCGATCTGATGGCGGCGGGCGAGCAGCCGGCGGTCGCGCTCGGGCTCGTGATTGGCGCTCGCGGCCGGCCCGTAGGGCGGGATGTGGACGTTGTGCAGAAACAGCTCGTTGTCGCGGATGAGCGCGTAGCCGTCCTTGATCTGCGCGCCGCCCTCGCGCAGCGACTTCACCTCCGTGCCCTGCAGCGCGATCCCGCACTCCAGGCGCTCGAGCAGCTCGAAGCGGTAGGAGGCGTAGCGGTTGGAGGCGACGTCACCGGCGGCGACCTTGCGCTTCTTGGCCTTGGCCATCCACCGAGGGTAGTGGGCGACCGCTGCTACGGTCCGGGCTCACACCAATCCGGGGGGTCCCTGCAGAGGGGCTGAGAGGGCGCTGCCTAGCGCCGACCCGACGAACCTGATCTGGGTCATGCCAGCGAAGGGAGATTCCATGAGCACGCTCTCACCCACGCGCACTGCATTCGAGTCCGGCGCGACCTGCCGCACGCAGATGCACCTCGCCCGCCGCGACGTCGTGACACCCGAGATGGAGCGCGTCGCCGAGCGCGAGCAGCTGCCCGCCGAGCTGATCCGCGCCGAGGTCGCGCGCGGGCGGATGATCAGCCCGGCCAACGTCCACCACGCGGCGCTTGACCCGATGGCGATCGGGTTGAAGGCGCGGGTGAAGATCAACGCGAACATCGGCAACTCGCCGACGACGTCCTCGCTCGACGAGGAGGTCGACAAGCTGCGCCTCGCCGAGCGCTGGGGCGCCGACACGCTGATGGACCTCTCGACCGGCAAGCGGATCGAGGAGACCCGCCAGGCGATCCTCGACGCCGCCGCCGTGCCGATCGGCACGGTGCCGATCTACGAGGCGATGGACGGAATGCGCCACGCCGAGGAGCTCACGATCGAGCGCCTGCTCGCCACGATCGAGCGCCAGGCCCGCCAGGGGGTCGACTACATGACGATCCACGCCGGCGTGCTGCTCGAGCACCTGCCGCTGTGCCAGCACCGGGTCACCGGGATCGTGTCGCGCGGCGGCGGCCTGCTCGCGCGCTGGATGATCCACCACAAACAGGAGAACCCGCTCTTCGAGCACTTCGACGAGATCCTCGAGATCTGCCGCGCGCACGACGTCTCCCTCTCGCTCGGCGACGGGCTGCGGCCGGGCTGCATCGCCGACGCCTCCGACGCGGCTCAGTTCGCCGAGCTGGCCACGCTCGGCGAGCTCACGCTGCGTGCCTGGGAGCGCGACGTGCAGGTGATGATCGAGGGCCCCGGCCACGTGCCGCTCGATCAGCTGGAGATGAACGTCCGCCGCCAGCAGGAGGTCTGCCACGAGGCGCCGTTCTACACGCTCGGCCCGCTCGTGACCGACATCGCGCCCGGCTATGACCACATCACGTCGGCGATCGGGGCGGCGATCGTCGGCTGGCACGGCACCTCGATGCTCTGCTACGTCACGCCGAAGGAGCATCTCGGGCTACCGAACGCCGAGGACGTCAAGCAGGGCCTGATCGCCTACCGGATCGCCGCCCACGCGGCCGACCTCGCGCGCGGCAACCAGCGCGCCGCGGCGTGGGATCGCAAGCTGTCGCAGGCCCGCTTCTCGTTTGACTGGCGCGAGCAGTTCGCGCTCTCCCTCGACCCCGAGACCGCGCAGGCGATGCACGACGAGTCGCTCGCCGACGACTACTTCAAGTCGGCCGAGTTCTGCTCGATGTGCGGGCCGAAGTTCTGCCCGATGCACAACTTCAAGGACGTCGACTGGGACGAGGTGCGGGCGGTGGTGGAGCAGCGGCGGACCGAGCGAGCTGCCACGGTGTAGCGCAACCCGGCGTGGCGACGCGTGACCGCCGCCGGAGCGCGCGAAGGCGCCGGCGCCGATCGGCCCCGTAGCATCGCCTCCGTGCCGCCCGGCTCTGAAGAACGTTGTGCCGCTTGCCGCTCGGCCGAGCGGAGCTCGTCGGGTAGGGCCATGTCGAAACCGAGCTTGCGCAGCCCGGCGACGAGCGTCAAGAACTTCTCGCGCCGGCCTTCCGCATATGCCGAAGGATCGTCAGCCATTTCGGCAACCCGCGCGACGTGGTACTTCGCGTGCCACGCACCCGCGCTGCAGCGCCTCGAGCTCCTCCGGCGTCAGGTTGTTCGCGTTGCCTGGAGGTGCCACGCCGGGGACGGTAGCTACGACCTCGGACAATCGAGCGATCCTGCGCCGCCTCTTCACGCTCTCTCCGCGGCGAGTATCCCGCGCTCCCCCGGACCCGCGAGGACGAGGAACTGCTCACCGAGCCGATCCTGACGGCGATCATCGAGCGCGTCCTCGGGTTTCCGCCGGACACCTATTTCCCGCATGAGCATGCTCGGCAGTCTGCTCGTCGAGAGAGACGCGTACTGCGGACCTGGTCGTCGATCCGCGTCGAACTCATCCAAGGCGGCGGGCGGGCACCCTGGCCGCGTCCAGGCCGGGTGTTCGCGGCCGCCCGGTCGCATACGTTCCTTCAGCCGGGCAACGCGATCGACATCGCTTTCGCGCGCTGGGACCGCGCGCACCTGAGTCTCTTCGAGCTCGCCGATGCGACCGACTTCTGCGGCCCCATCCAGTGGAGGACCCGCGCAACGGGTCCGGGCTATAGGAGAGTTCGTGCGGAGAACCGGGATAAGGAGGCGCGACGATGGCGCAGCGCGCTATCGGATTGCGTGGAGGGCAGCACTGCTGCCGCGGGCTGCCTTGCCCGGCGCGGCGCGGCGCGGAGCGGAGCGGAGTAGACGCCGTTCCCACCCTCGTCTCCGCCGTGTCTAGCGATGTCTAGCCGGGGGCTAGACATCGCTAGACAAACGTCACCAGCAGGTGGTCGAGGGTCGAGCGAGTGTCGCAGCGGACGACAACCAGAAGCGCGCGCATCGCGTGGAAAGCGCCACTCCCAGGGCCCGCACGAACTCGCTTTAGACCCCTTCCTCAGCACCCCGTGCGAGTGGCGACCTAAGCGAAGGATTTCGTGTCGATGCTGGCGTTACCCGTACTCCGTGCCGGCAGTGGCTCTTGTCACACGATCGCCTTCGAAGAACACGGCGAGGCCGTGGTACTGCTGATAACCGCCAGGTGCCGAGGCCCGCCGGTTGGGAGCCGTCGGTCGACGTCGGCCGACTCGCCGTCGCGCTCGGGGAGCGTGACGTAGCCGCAGCACTGGAGGCCGCCGATCGCCTGCGCGCAGCGGCCGGCACGCCCGCCGGCGATGCCGACGCCGCCACCGCCGTCGAACATCTCGTGCGGGCGATCGCCGCCAACCGCACGGCGCTCCTATCGTTGCGACCGATCGCGCCGGAGCTGAAGCGGGCTGTCAAGAACCCCTGGCGAACGCATGGCGTCGCGGTCGACCACGCCGCGGTGCTGGCGGGCCTTCCGCCAGAGACGACCTGCGCGCGACGAGCCTGCCGGTGAGCCTCGATGCCTTCGCCGCCGCGGTTGCTCACCGGCAACGGGAGGTCGACGATCTGCTCGCAGAGCGTCGGCTTTTCGTGGAGGCGGTCGAACGACTCGTGTGCGGGCTCTACGGTCTGCCCGACGCGCTGACCGAGCTCGTCCTCGCGAGCGCCGTTACGCGGTCGGGGACGGTGGCACTGGCGGACGATTGACCGGCTGGAGGGCGCCTGACCAGCCAGATGCGCTGCGATGCTCAGCCAGCCGGCGTCTCGACGGCCTCCGCGGGCACGAGATCGACCCGCCCGCGCGCGGTCTCGACGCGCTCGACCTTCACCCGCACCGGGTCGCCGAGCCGGATCGTCTCCCCTGTGCGCTCGCCGGTCAGCATCGTCTGAAGCTCGTTGAGCTCCCACCAGTCGCCGCGCAGGCGGCGCACCGGCAGCAGGCCCTCGTGACCGCCGCCGAAGCGCACGAACGCACCGGCACCGATCAGGCCGGTCACCTCGCCGTCGAACGCGCGGTCCCAGCCGTTCTCGAACAGGTCGCGCTCGAGCAGGAAGGCGCGTGCGACGCGGTCGGCGGTGCGCTCGATCTGCATCGCGTCGCGCTCACGCGCCGATGACCAGACGCCGGACTCCTCCAGATCGGAGGAGCGCGGCGCCTCCTCCCCGCCGCCCACGGCTGCGAGCAGCGCGCGGTGTGCGACGAGGTCGGGGTAGCGGCGGATCGGCGACGTGAAGTGCGCGTAGTACGTGAGACCAAGGCCGGCATGGCCCAAGCTCTTGGGCGAGTAGTAGGCCTGCTTGAGCGAGCGCAGGACGAGGACCGTCAGCGCGTCGCGGCCGTGGCCGGTGCGCGCGGTGTGCTGGGTGACCGCGCGCGAGCAGGCCGCGATCACCTCGGCCGCCTCCGACGGCGTCATGTGCTCGCGCACCGGCGGCGTCGCGACGCCGAGCGACTCCAGCTGCTCGACGAGCCGCAGCGCACTCTCACCGTCGGGCTTCTCGTGCACGCGGTACAGCGAAGGCACGCCGCGCTCGGACAGCAGCTTGGCCACCTGCTCGTTGGCCGCGATCATGAGGTGCTCGATGAGCCGGTGCGACTCGGTCTGCTCGCTCGGTCGCGACTCGGCGACGTGGCCGCCGGCATCGAAGCGAAACTCCGGCTCGCTCGTCTCGATCTCGAGCGCGTCCTGCTGCATCCGCCGCTCGTGCAGCGCGGCCGCCAGCGCGCGGGCCGCCGCCAGCGGCGTCGCCCATGGATCGGCCGCGTCCTCGTCGCCGGCGAGGACACGATCGACCTTCGCGTAGTCCAGCCGCGCATCGGAGCGGATCGTCGAGCGGTAGAACTGCGCGCGGACGACATCGGTGCCCGCGTAGTCGAGCTCGACGGTGACGGCCGCGCGGCGCTGCAGCGGGACGAGCGAGCAGGCGTCGTTGGACAGCGGCTCGGGCAGCATCGGCTCCACGCGCCCGGGGACGTAGACGCTCGTCGCACGCCGCGCCGCCTCGCGGTCGACCAGCGAGCCGGGCTTGACGTAGGCGCCGACATCGGCGATGTGGACCCAGATCCGGGTACGGTCGTCGTCGATCCGCTCGGCGGAGATCGCGTCGTCGAAGTCGCGCGCGGTGGCCGGGTCGATCGTGAAGGTCGTCAGGCGGGTGAGGTCGCATCGCGCGACCTCGGGATCGACGCCGCGATCGCGGGCCTGCTTGGCCGCCCGCTGCACGGCGGGATCGAAGCGCCGGCACAGCCCGCGGTCGAGCATGAGCGCCTCGAGCACATCGGCGGCGACGTCCGGGCGGCCGAGCGACCGTACGACCTTCGCGTGGCCGCCCGCCCGGGACCCCGTCCCGCCCACCCTGACGAGAACCAGGTCGCCGATCGCAACGCGCGCATCGCGCTCGAGCACCATCCGGCCGCCGCGCTCGAAGAACGGCTCGGCGACGAGGACACGCCCGCGCTTCTCGACGGTCGCGACGATCCCCTCGGCGGGCCGCGGCTCGCGCTCGGCGACCTGAGCGCGCTTCGCCGGGGCGTGCGGTGACGAGGCCCGGCCCGACGTGGCCGGCCGCCGGCCGGCCGAGCTGCCGCGCGGCGCGCCCTTGGCAGGCTTGGAGCCCATCGCGGGCTTCGCGGCGGCCTTGCCCTTCCCCCCGCCCTTCGTCGTCACCTTCGCCGAGCGCGGCTTGCCGGACCCGAGCGCGTCCTCGTAGGGCGGCTTGCGTCGCGGCGGGCCACCCTGGCGGCGGCTCACAGCTCCCCGGCCAGGACGGCAAGCGCGCGGTCGAGCACCTCGTCGTCCTTCGTCTTCGTGTCGTCCTTCACGACCACGTCGGGCTTCAGCCCCTCGCCGGGCTTCGTGCCGGCGCCGCCGAGGTTACGGCCGCTGGGCAGGAAGTACTGCCCGACGGTGATGTCCAGCGCGCCGCCGTTGTCCAGCGGCATGATCTCCTGAAAGACGCCCTTGCCGAACGTCCGCTCGCCGACGAGCTTGGCGCGCTTGCGGTCCTGCAGGGCGCCGGCGACGATCTCCGACGCCGAGGCGGTGTCGCGGTCGACAAGCACGACCGTCGGGAGCTTGCCGGCGATCGGCTGGCCCACCGCATCGAGCGTCTGCTCCTTCACCGCGCGGCCGCGCGTCGTGACGATCTCGCCGTCGGCGAGGAACATGCTCGCGATCAGCTGGGCCTCGGTGACGAGCCCGCCGCCGTTGTCGCGCAGGTCGAAGACCACGCCCTTCGCACCGCGCTGCTTGAGACGCCGGATCGCGTCGGCGACCTGGACGTGGGCGTTGCGGGGGGCGAACGTCGACAATGAGACATAGGCGACGCGCGTACCGCCGGCGTTGGCGATCTTCGACGTCACGACGGGGACGGAGATCCGCTCGCGCTTGATGCGCCGCGTGTAGGTTCGCTTGCCGCGGCGGAGGGTCAGCGTCACGAAGGTGCCCTCGGGGCCCTTGATGAGCGCGCTGCCGGCCTCCTCGCTCAGCCCGGCGAGCGAGCGCCCGTTGGACTTGACGACGATGTCGCCGGCGCGGATTCCGGCCTTCTTGGCGGGCGAGCTCGCAAAGACGGTGACGATCCGCAGGCCCTGCGGAACGCGAACGATGTTCGTCCCCACGCCGGAGAACTCGTTGTCCAGCGACTCCTCGAACTGGCCGTACTGGTCCTCGGAGAGGTAAGCCGAGAAGCGATCGCCCAGGCCCTTGACGGCGCCGGCGATCGCGGTGTCCGAGAGCTTGCCGCGGTCCACCGACCGGTAGTACTTCTCGGAGATCTTGTCCAGCGCCTCCAGTGCGATCCGCCGGTCGGGCGAGCCGACAAGCGTGTCGGCGACCGGGTCGGGCAGCCAGCGCGGATGGCCACCGAGCCAGATTCCCAGCGCGAGCAGGCACGGCGCGAGGACGATCAGCACGACCTTCAGGCTGGGGCGGCGGGAGGGCATGCTGGCCTACACGCTAGTGGGGCGGCCGGCGCCAGCTCCTCGGCGGGCAGTTCATCTTGCCGCCGGGCGCGCGCTGGCGTCAGCGCTTGCGGACGAGCGCGGCGCGACGCAGCTGGGTCGTCAGCGCAGAGCGGCTTCGCAATAGCGCGCTGTCGGCGACACCCACGAACGTCACCTTGCCGCGGCGGATCCCGAACAGCACGCCCTTGGACGGGCCGCTCGCGACGCGCCGCACGCCCGGCCCGGCGACTCGCAGGCGCTTGCCGAAGCGCTTGCGCAACGACTTCATCGAGCTGCCGCGCCCGATCTTCAGCCGCTTGTGTCCGCGCGCCGTCGTCGCCGCCAGGGCCACCCGGCCGCGGTCGTCGAACGCCGTGACGACGCTTCCGCCGCCCTTGACGCAGTAGCGCAGCACACCGCGCGCGGTGCGGCCCGGCGGCCCGATCCGGCGCCCGACGAGGTCGCGGGTCGAGCGCAGCGAGAGCTTGCCGACCGAACGCGCGCCGACATGCAGGGAGCGCGGGAAGCAGCGCGTGCGCTCGACCGGTGTCGTGGCGTCGCCGGGGACGCGGGCGGCGAAGACCTCCTGGTAGGGCGAGTGCTCCTTGTCGCTGGCCGGCAGGTTGTTGAGCTGCGTGTCGTTCCAGAACGGGATCGCCACCTCGTCGTCGGCGACGAGACCCTGGTAGTCGCCGATGAACTTGCCCGAGGTCGAGGTCGGAGCGTTGACCGCCGGATCCCACATCCGCTGCGACACGCGGCTGTCGGTGAACGTCCGCCCGCCGTCCTCCGAGCGAGCCAGCCAGGTGTCGATGAAGTAGTTCGCCGGGTCGTTGCGACGGTCAAAGAAGGAGACGTTGACCTGACCCGAGGGCGAGACGGCGATCCACGGCTGAAACTGGTCGGCGTCGCCGTTGCTCGCGTCCTGGTTGACGCGCACGGGCCGGGAGTACGAGCGCCCGCCGTTCGTCGACTTGAACAGCACGATGTCCGATCCCGACATCGGCCCGAGCCCGTCGCCACCGGCCTTGTAGTCCTTGCCGGCGATGTTGTTGGCGTCCTTCGTGCCGAGCATGTCGATGAGCTCGGTGACGTCGAGCTCGCCGGACTTGATCTTCCGGCCGACCTCGGCGAGCGGCAGGTTGCCGAGCAGCGGCGTGCCCTGGGCGTTGAGCGACGCGGCGACGACGTAGACGTTGCCCTGCGCGTCGACGGCGCTTGACGGCAGCGAGAGGTTGCGGAACGCCTCGCCGGCGAACGGGGCGTTCACCCCGGCGATCCCCGCGATCGGCACGGCGAGCGACCACAGCTTGCCGCGGTTCGTCGACTTGGACTGCATGAGCGCGTTGAGCTGGTTGTCGTACCAGGTCGCGTAGACCTCGCCCTTGGGACCGATCGCCAGATGGCAGCCGATCCCCGAGATGAGCGTCTTCTGGCTGACCGGGTACGGGATGTTGTCGCCCGGCACGAGCCCGCCCCACGTCTTGCCGCCGTCGAGCGAGCGCATGACGACGATCTGCTGCAGCGGCACCGCGCTCGCGCCGTCGAAGCTCCAGCAGATGTACATCGTGCCGGTCTTGCCGTCGCGCGGGCGGTTCGGACCGCCGTTGACGTCGGTGTGGTTGTCGACCGCGATCCAGTTCTTGTCGTCGAGGAACAGCTTCGACGTCAGCGCGTTGACACGGTTGTCGTGCACGACCGTCGGCCCGCTCCAGGGCTGCCCGGGCCGCTTGGTATGGACGGTCATGTTGAAGCCCTGGAAGGCGAACGTGCCACCGGGCGCGTCGAGCACGTTGGCGTACGCGTTTCCCTCGTCGTCGAAGTCGATCGTGACGTCCGACGTCGTGCGGTAGGCGGCCTCGTTGTTCGGATCGCACTCGCCCGGCGCCTCGCAGTAGCCGGGCAGCTGGCCCTGGTCCTCCCACGTGCGCCCGCCGTCGTGGGACTCGTACGTGCCGATCTTGAACAGGTACTTGTCGTTGTTCTCGTACATCTTCGAGCCGGCCATCAGGTGGTCGTGATCGAGCGGATCCATCGCGATCGTCGGCTCGGAGTGCGACGTGAACGCGTCGCGCGAGGCGCGGTAGTTCGGCACCCCGGGCGGCGCGGCCCGCTCGAGCTCGGCGATCGACGTGCCTTTGCGGGTGACGAGCACCGCCTGCGCGCTGTAGGCCTGCGCGCCAAGCGTCGTGTACGGCGTCAGCACGACGTAGTAGCTGCCCGTGGCCTTGTCGATGGCGACGGACTCCTCGGCGCCGAGCGTCTGCGCGTCGCCGGTGACGAACTCGCCGCGCGTGCCGTCGGCGTTGCGCCGGTAGACGAAGAGGTCGAGGTCGGCGAGCGCGAATCCGCCCGCGCTGATGTTCACCGCACCCGGATGCTCGCTGTAGAAGTCAGCCGGCACCGCGACGTCGAGGGCAAAGGCGTCGCAGCCCGACGCGGCTGCCGGGCGTCCGTCGGCACCGAAGCACTTGCGGCCCTCGTCGGAGGCGAGCGTCTCGCTGCCGATACTCGCCGAGCCGCTCCATACAAGCGAGCCGGTTCCCGCGGCATCGGGCGTCAGCGTGCCCCCGGCGGGTGTCGCGGCGCCGGCCGCCGGCGTGCACGTGACTCCGACGGCCACGGCCAGCACCAACGCCTGGATTCCCCTCCGCCGAAGCACGTTCGGCGCGAGTCTGACAGCTGCGGGCTACACGCGCAGGAAGCGGCGCAGCGACAGCCCGGAGCCCGCCGCCGAGACCGCGATGCTGGCGATCAGCAGGACGCCGACGAGCAGGCCGAAGTTGATCGTGTCCGGCGCGGCGATGAGCGAGAAGTCGTGCTTGAGCGGGTCGATGAACGCGACCTTTGCGACGAGCAGCATGAGGATCGCCATCAGGCCGCCCATCGCGCCGACGAAGATCCCCTCCATGACGAACGGCCAGCGGATGAACCAGTCGGTCGCGCCGACGAGCTTCATGACCGCGACCTCGCGCCGGCGGGCCATGAGCGACAGGCGGATCGTGTTGGAGATCAGCAGCACCGAGGCGAGGATCAGCAGCGCGGCGAGCAGGCCGATCGAGAGCTTCACCACGCGCGTGGCCGAGAGGATCTTCGTCGTCTCGTCGCGGCGGTTCTTGACCTCGTCGATCGCCGGGTCGACGACCGTCCGCTGGCCGCTGGGCGTCAGCGGCGCGAGCGCGTCGCGCAGCTTGCCGACCTCGCCGGCGCTGCTCGGCGTGACGCGGAACGTGTCGGGCAGCGGGTTGGAGCCCAGCAGCTCGTAGGCCTCCGGGTTCTGCTTCTTCTCCTTCGCGTAGGCCTGCGCCTTGGAGACGAAGACGACCTTGCCGACGTGCGGCGTCTCTTGCGTGAGCTGGCGGCGGACGCGCTCGGCGTCGGTCTTCGTTGCCGACGTCTTGAGGAAGACGTCGACGAGGACCTTGCCGCGGACCTCGTTGGCGGCGCCGTTCGTCGCCTGCACGATCGGGATGAACACGCCGAGAACGAGCATCGTCACGAGCACAGAGGCCATCGCCGCAAACGGCGGGCCGGCGTCGCGGCGCAGGGAGCGCGTGACCTCGCGCAGGAAGAAGGGGAAGTTCATGGCTGGCGCTAGTAGTTCGTGAAGCTGCCGCCGGCGGGCGGGTCCTGGTGGCGGGGACCGTCGGGCGTCCAGAGGTGGTGGCTGCCGGTGTCCTGCTCGCCGACGGGGCGAAAGTCGCCGGTCGGCTGGTCGCGGCCGAGCTGGCCGTAGGCGCGGTCGAGCATGTCGCCGAACTCGGTCGTCGTCTGGTCGCCCTGGGCGTAGAGGCCCGTGGCCTCGTCGCGGATGATCTGGCCGCCGCGCAGCTCGATGACCCGGCGGCGCATGCGGTCGACCATGTGCGAGTCGTGCGTCGCGACGAGCACCGTCGTGCCGGCGCGGTAGATCCGGTACAGCAGCTGCATGATCCCCAGCGACGTGTTCGGGTCCAGGTTGCCGGTCGGCTCGTCGGCGAGCAGCAGCGGCGGATGGTTGACGAACGCGCGGGCGACGGCGACGCGCTGCTGCTCGCCGCCGGAGAGCTGGTCGGGATAGTTGTGCAGCTTCGTCGACAGGCCGGTCAGGCGCAGGACGTCGGGCACTTTCGTGCGGATCTCCTTGCGCCGTGCGCCGGTGGCCGACAGCGCGTAGGCGACGTTGTCGTAGACGGTCCGGTTGGGCAGCAGCTTGAAGTCCTGGAACACGACGCCGATGTTGCGCCGGTAGTACGGGACCTTGTTGTGCTCCAGCGAGCCGAGGTCGCGGCCGGCGACGCGGATCGTGCCGGAGGTCGGCTCACGCTCCTTGATGAGCAGGCGCATGATCGTCGACTTGCCCGAGCCGGTCGAGCCGACGACGAAGAGGAACTCGCCGCGGCGGACGTTGAACGTGGCGCCGTCGAGGCCGATGTCGCCAGCCGGGTAGTGCATGCAGACGTTACGAAACTCGATGACGTTGCGGGCGTCCGGTGGCGTCTGCGCGGCATGGCTCTCAGGGCCGGCGGACCGGACCTGCTGGCGGCTGCGGGCGGACGGCAGATGGCGCGGGCGGCTATGTCGCTCGGGGGCGGACATGTGCCAAGAACCTAGCGCCGCGACGCGCGATCCGCGCCGCCCGCACACGGTCTTGCAGCGTGCAGGAATTCGTGCGTGGCGGGCGGGTAGCGTCCGCAGCACACGTCGACCGAGGGAGATCCACGATGGCGGTTCGCTACGCGCACACCTGCATTCGCGTCTTCGATCCAGAGGCGTCGCAGCGCTTCTACGCCGCGCTCGGGTTCCAGGCGCGCGGGCGGCTGAACTTCGCCACCGCCTACAACCTCTACATGGGACTGCCGGGCGACGGCGACGTGCTCGAGCTGACCGTCAACCTCGACCAGGAGGAGCCCTACGCGCTCGGCACCGGCTACAACCACCTGGCGATCACGGTCGATGACATCGCGGCGACGCTGGCCGCCTTGGAGCCGCTCGGCGTGCAGCCGGAGAAGCCGCCGTTCCACCCCGGCGGGCGCGACGACCTGCCGCTGATCTGCTTCGTGGCCGATCCCGACGGCTACCGCATCGAGCTGATCGAGGGCGAGATGTTCGACACGCCGCAGGACCCGGCGCCGTAGCACGCCCGGAGTGGGCCGTCACGTGTTCGCGCATGGCTGGAAGCCGCCGGCGCCTGAGAGCACGCCCCGGCGCACGCGCAGGCGCTGGGCTGGCGGGCCTCTCGCCGAGCGCCGCGCGCCCTCCGCGCGATGGCGAATCCCATCGCAGTACGGACTGGGCCTATGATCGGCCCGTGTCCCCGGCCGGGAACCGTCGCCGAGCGATCACGCTGCTCACCGGCCTGTCGATCATCGGCCTGCTCGCAACGATCGACATCGCCGTGGGCTCATCCGTCGTGCTCGTCGCGCTCGTGGTCTTCGCGCCCCTCATCTGCGGTCTGTTCGGCGACCCACGCGACGTCGGGGCCGTCGGCGCGATCGCGCTCGCCACGGCCTCGCTGAGCGCACTCTGGAACGACAACTTCCTCGAAGGCCCGTACTTCCAGCGGCTGGCGGTATGCGCAGCGGTCACCGCCATCGCCGTCCTGGCCGCACGCAACCGCACGCGCACGATGCGCGACCGCGAGCGCTTCGCCGTGCTGTTGGCGGCGGCCGAGATCGCCGACGGCACGCGCAGCCTCGACGACACGATCGCGGCGCTGAATGACCTCGTCGTGCCACGCGTCGCCGACATCTGCATCGTCGACGCCGTCAGCGACGGCGAGGTGCGGCGCCTTGCGGTGCGCGCGCACGGACCCGGCGGCGAGGCGGCCGCGGCGATGCTCGCCCAGCGCGCGCCCCTCGTCCACAGCGATGCTCGGCTGCCGCAGCAGCCGTTTCTCGCCGAGCGCGTCGGTGAGGATCTGCTGCACGGACTGGCGGCCGACGACGGCGAGCTGGCGAGCCTGCGCGCGCTGCAGATCGGCTCGGCGCTCGTGGTGCCGCTGCGGGCGCGCGGCCGGCGGCTGGGGGCCTTGACGCTGCTGGCGACCGCCGCCTCGGGGCGCACCTACGACGACGAGGAGTTCGAGTTCGCCAAGGTCCTCGCTGGTCGCGCCGCGCTGGCGCTCGACAACGCCGGCCTGTTCTCCGAGCTGGAGACGATCGAGGCTCAGCTCACCGTCGTGCTCGCGACGCTCGCCGAGGCGGTCACCGTGCAGCACGCCGGCGGCGCCCTGATCTATGCCAACGAGGCGGCGGCCGAGATGCTCGGCTACGGCTCGGCCCAGGAGCTGCTGAGCACCCCCGTCGACGAGGTCGTCAGCGCGTTCGATTCCACGAAGGAGGACGGCTCGCCGCTGCGACTGGAGGATCTGCCCGGACGCCGGCTGCTGGCGGGCGACCGTGACCCCGAGCCGCTCGTCGTGCGCGCCGTCGACCGGCGCTCTGGAGAGGTGACCTGGCGCGCGACGAAGGCCTCTGGCGTCTACGACGCCGACGGTGCGGTGAAGCTCGTCGTCAACGTCATCCAGGACCTCACGGAGGTCAAGCGCGCCGAGCTCAACCAGCGGATGCTCGCCCGCGCCGGCGAGCTGCTGTCCTCGTCGCTGGACTACGAGCGCACGCTGCAGCAGGTCGCCGAGATGGCCGTGCCGGAGCTCGCCGACTGGTGCGCAGTCAGCCTGCCCGGCCCGGACGGCTTCGTCCGCGCCGTGGCGGTCGCCCATGCCGACCCGGACAAGGTCGCCTACGCGCACAGCATCGGCGAGCGCTACCCCACATCACTCGACGCGCCGAACGGCGTCGCGCAGCTGTTGCGCGACGGGGTCACGCAGGTCGTCAACGACGTGACCGACGAGATGCTCGCTGCGGCCGCGCAGGACGCCGAGCACCTCGAGCTGTTGCGCGGCGTCGGCTTTCGCGCCGGGCTGGTCGTGCCGATGACTGCGGGCGGCTCGATCGTCGGGGCCCTGACCTTCGCCAGCGCCGAGTCGGGGCGGGGCTTCGGCGAGGCCGACGTCGCGCTCGCCGAGGAGCTGGCGCGGCGCGCGGGCGCGGCGGTCGAGAACGCGCGCCTGTACGCCGAGCGCTCGCATATCGCCCGCACGCTGCAGACGAGCCTGCTGCCCGGCCGCCTGCCGCACATGCCGGGCTGGTCGTCGGCCACGCTGTACCGCCCGGCCGGCGACGAGAACTGGGTCGGCGGAGACTTCTACGACGCGATCGAGGTCGACGGCGGCTGGCTGGCGATCGTCGGCGACGTGGCGGGCCACGGGGCCCCTGCGGCAGCGCTGACCGGCCTCGCTCGTCACACCCTTCGGACCGCCGCGACGCTGCTGCACGATCCGCTCGACGCGATCGGCACGCTCAACGACGAGATGCTCGCCCGTGAGGAGATGTCGCTGTGCTCGGTCGCCGCCTTGTTGCTGTGTGACGGCGAGGCGGGCGGTGCGACGGCGACGATCATCTGCGCCGGCCATCCGCTGCCGCTGCTCGTGCGCGCCGGCGAGGTGCGTCCGGTCGGCGACTTCTCCCCGATGCTCGGCGCCTACGCGATCGATCGCTGGACGCGTACATCGGTCGACCTGCAGCCCGGTGACGTGCTCGTGCTGTTCACCGACGGGGTGTTCGACGCGGTCGGAGCGGTGGAACGATTCGGCGAGGAGCGCCTGGAGCACACGCTCGCCGGCACGACCAACGCACAGGACGCGGTCACGCGGATCGACACCGCGTTGAGCGCGTTCGCGGTCGGTGAGCAGGCCGACGACACCGCCGTGCTCGCCGTCCAACGCGTCGCCGTCGCGGCGATCGCCAGCCATCAGTGAGGTCGGTCGCTACCGTTTGGCCATGCCAACGATCGCCACCTCCACGCTGGCCAACGGCCTGCCACTGCACCGGATCGGTCTCGACGGAACCCGCGCGGTCACGATCCTCGTCGCTTTCGACGCGGGTGCCCGCACGGAGCGACCCGAGGAGAATGGGATGGCGCACTTCCTCGAGCACCTCGTCTTCAAGGGCGGCGAGAAGTTCCCCCACTACCGCGACGTCAACGAGACCGCGGAGAAGCTCGGCGGCTCGCTGAACGCCTACACGTCACACGACCTCGTCGCCTTCCACATCACGGTGCGCGCCGAGGCGGCGGTCGAGGCGGCCGACCTGTTGACGGATTTTGTCGGCCGCCCGCACATCGACGCCGACGAGCTCGACCGCGAGCGCGGCGTCGTCATACAGGAGATCCAGCGCTACAAGGACGAGCCTTCGTCGGTCGCCGAGGAGCTCATCGACCGCGCGGCGTTCGGCGAGCACCCGCTCGGCCGGCCCGTGCTCGGCCCGGAGGAGCACCTGCGGACGTTCACGCGCGACGCGATCGTCGCCTTCCGCGACCGCCGCTGGGCGGGCGGGCGCGGCGGCGCCTTCATCGTCGGAAACCTCGAGCACGTACCGGAGAACGGCGCCTTCGCCGAGCTGTTCGAGCGCTTTCCCACGCTGCCGGCGCCCGCGCCGTTCGAGCCCGCGCCGCCAGT
>JBBSQG010000017.1:0-16417 GCA_038258125.1 Solirubrobacterales bacterium | reverse complement strand
TGCCGCCCGGAGTGCGCCACTGCGCGGCGTCGTCGCCGTCCAGCCGGCCGGTGCGGTGGGTGTGGCCGAAGACGAGATGCGCCGGCGCGATCCGCAGCCGGCGCGCGGTCTCGGCAATCGCCGCGAGGCCGGCCACACCCAGATCCGGCACGCTGACCTGCGTTTGCAGCGGCCCGAGCCCGGCGCGGTTGGCGGCGAGCACGGCGAGCCGGAACGCCGGGCCGAGCACGTGGCCGCGCAGCTTGCGCGTGCGCCCGCTGCCGGCGAGTGACTGCCACATGCCGGCCGCCGTGCGGCTCCCGATCGTCAGGCGTCCGGGCGCGCCGCGCTGGGCGCTCGCCTGGCTGAGCGCGTATATCGGCGCGAGCACGGCCTCGTAGTCGTCGGGCGTCGCGGGGTCGGGGAGCGCTCCGACCATGCGCGCCATCGCCCCGGCGGCGAGCCGCTCGAGCGTGGGGATCACGAGGTGGAGGTCGAGGTAGTGACCGTGCGTCGCGTAGACGTCCTCGCGCAGCCATACCCCGGGGTAGGCGACCTCGACCGTCGCCGGGGCGAGGAAGCCCTTCAGTCGCTTGGCGATCCAGGAGGCCTTCTCGGCGGGCTGTCGCTCCTCGAGGTGCAGCGGCGGTGGCGTCTCACGGCGGCCGCGCCAGTCCAGCCAGCCGGCGGCGATCGCGTGGTCGTGGTTGCCCGGCACGAGGACGACCTCGCTGCCCGGGCCCAGCGCGTCGCCGATCGCTCGCATGATCGGCTCGGCGCGCGCCACCGCGTCGCGCGCGGGCCCGTGGCGCAGCTCGAGCGTGTCGCCGAGCAGCACCAGCCGGTCGATCCCGTCCAGCCGCGCGAGCAGCGCGCCAAGCGCCGCCGGACGTCCCAGGACGTCCGCGCCACTGCGCACGCCGAGATGCAGGTCAGAGATGACGAGTGTGCGCATCGGGCCGCCGCAGAACCTCCGTCGGGCGCGCCGCGTCAGGCCCGCGCGGCGAGGTCTTCGCGGATCCGCTTGGGGAGCATGAAGCGCACGTCCTCGCGGATGACCTCGAACTCCGCGACATCGTCGACGCCGCGGTCGGTGAAGTACCGCACGAGCCGGTTGACGAGCTCCTCGGGCGCGCTGGCGCCAGAGGAGATCCCGACGACGCGCTTGCTGTCCAGCCACGCCTCCTGCACCTGCGTCTCGTTGTCGATGAGGTAGGAGTCCGCGCCGTAGTCGCGGGCCACCTCGACGAGGCGCTGCGAGTTGGAGGAGTTCTGCGAGCCGATGACGAGCACGAGGTCGCACTCGGCGGCCATCTGCTTGACGGCCGCCTGGCGGTTGGTCGTGGCGTAGCAGATGTCGTCGGTGCGCGGGCCCGTGATCGCCGGAAAGCGCTCGCGCAGGCGCAGGATGATCGTGCGCGTCTCGTCGACCGACAGCGTCGTCTGGGAGATGAAGGCGATCTTCTCGGGGTCGGCGACATCGAGCGCGTCGACGTCGGCCTCGGTCTCGACAAGCACGATCGAGTCGGGCGCCTCGCCCATCGTGCCCTCCACCTCCTCGTGGCCGCTGTGGCCGATGAGCACGATCGTGTAGCCCTCGGCGGCGAACTTCTTGGCCTCGACGTGGACCTTCGTCACGAGCGGGCAGGTCGCATCGATCGTCGACAGCGAGCGCTCGGCGGCCTCGGCGTGGACGGCGGGCGACACGCCGTGGGCGGAGAAGACCGTCGTCGCGCCCTCGGGGATGCTCTCGTCGATCTCGTCGACGAAGATCGCGCCGCGGGCGCGCAACTGCTCGACGACGTGCTGGTTGTGGACGATCTCCTTGCGCACGTAGACCGGGGCGCCGTAGAGCTCGAGCGCGCGCTCGACGGTCTGCACGGCGCGGTCGACGCCGGCGCAGTAGCCGCGCGGGGCGGCGAGCAGCAGCTTCTCGACACAGAAGGTCATGTCCGGTCAGTGTAGGCAGCGCGTCGCGGCGCCCGGCTCGATCGCCGCCGCCAGGTCAGTCGTTGCTCGTGACGGTCTCCAGCAGCTCGGCGAAGCGCTCGCGGGCGGCGGCGCGGCGCGTGGGCACGTGCTCGCTGGGGATCTCGCCGGGCGGCGGCTCGTAGCCGCGCAGGATCTGGCGCGCGACCGATTGGCGGTGGACCTCGTCGGGCCCGTCGTACAGGCGCGCTGCGCGGGCATGGCGGTACATCGCCTCCAGCGGCATGTCGGCCGAGTAGCCCAGCGCGCCGTGCGCCTGCAGGGCACGGTCGATGACGTCGTGCAGCACCTGGGCGCCATAGAATTTGATCAGCGACACGTCGGTGCGGGCGGCGGCGGGCCCTTGGGTGTCGATCTTCCAGGCGGCCATCAGCGTCATCAGCCGGGCGGCCTGCATCTGCGCGGCCGAGTCGGCGATCCAGTTCTGCACGGTCTGCTTGTCGCCCAGCACCGAGCCGTGCGAGACGCGATAGGTCGCCCGCTCGCAGAGCATGTCGAAGGCGCGCCGTGCCACGCCGAGCCAGCGCATGCAGTGGTGGATGCGGCCGGGCACGAGCCGCGCCTGCGCGAGCGTGAACCCGGCGCCGCGCGCGCCGAGCAGGTTGGCGGCCGGCACGCGCGCGCCTTCGTAGACGATCTCGGCATGCCCACCGAGGCGGCCGAAGGGCTGCCCGGGAGCCTCCATCGTCGCCACGTCGCGCACGATCTGCACGCCCGGCGTGTCGGTCGGCACGATGATCATCGAGGCGCGCTGATGGGGGCGGGCGTGCGGCTCGGTGACGACCATGACGATGAGGAAGTCGGCGACCGAGGCGTTCGTCGAGAACCACTTGTGGCCGTCGATGACCCACTCGTCGGTGGCGGGATCGAGCACCGCCCGGGCCCGCAGCGTCGTCGGGTCGGCGCCGGCGACGCCGGGCTCGGTCATCGAGAACGCCGAGCGCAGGTCGCCGGCCAGCAGCGGCGCCAGCCAGCGGTCCTTCTGCTCGGCGCTGCCGGCGAGCGCCAGCAGCTCGGAGTTGCCGGAGTCCGGCGCCTGGCAGCCGAACGCGCTCGGCGCGTAGGGCGACGTGCCGAGGATCTCGTGCATCAGCCCGAGCGAGACCTGGCCGAAGCCCTGCCCGCCGAGGTCGGGCGGCAGGTGCGCGGCCCACAGGCCGCGCGCGCGGACCTCCTCCTGCAGCCGCGCGAGCGCACGGTCGAGCTGGGCCGGGCCGAGGTCGAGCGTCTCCAGCGGCCAGACCTCCTCACGGACGAAGCCGCTCATCCAGTCCAGCTGCGCCTGGAACGCCGGCTCGGTGGAGAAGTCCCACGCCACACGGCCAGCGTACGCGCCCCGCCGGCACCGCGCAGCCGAGCCATTACGCTGATCGGCAATGCCGCCGCGCCACCTCGACCGGCTCACCGCAGTCGATGCGTCCTTCCTCCACCAGGAGGGACCCAACTCGCACATGCACATCGGCGCGCTCGTGCGCGCGGAGGGGCCCGCCCCGCCCTACGACGACTTCCTCGACTCGATCCGCGCGCGGCTGCACCACGTGCCGCGCTACCGCCAGCGGCTCGTCTACCCGCCCGCCGCGACGGGCCGGCCGCTGTGGGCCGACGACCGCGACTTCAACCTCGAGTACCACGTCCGCCACACGGCGCTGCCCGCGCCGGGCAGCGACGAGCAGCTGATGAACCTCGCGGCGCGCGTCTTCTCCCAGCAGCTGGACCGCACCAAGCCGTTGTGGGAGCTGTGGCTCGTGGAGGGACTCGCCGACGGCGGCTTCGCGCTGCTGTCCAAGAGCCACCACGCGATGATCGACGGGATCGCCGGCGTCGACCTGGGCACGGTCCTGTTCGACCTCGGTCCGGAGGGACGCCCACCCGAGGACGGCCTGCAGCCGTGGATGCCAGACGACGAGCCCGGCCCGCTGGATCTGCTCGCCGCCGGCGTGGCCGGGATGACGAAGGCCTCGCTCGGCATCGCCGCCAAGGCGCTGCACTCGATCAGCCGGCCCGAGCGCGCGATCGAGGAGGCGAAGGTGACCGCCGAGGGCCTCGGCGAGATCATCTGGGCGGCCGCCAACCCGGCGCCGGCGTCGCCGCTGAACGTCGAGATCGGCCCGCACCGGCGCTTCGCCGGCGTGGCGTCGGAGCTGACCGACTTCAAGGCCGTGAAGAACGCGTTCGGCGGGACGGTCAACGACGTCGTGCTCGCCGTCGTGGCGGGCGCGCTGCGCCACTGGCTGCATTCGCGTGGCGTGCGCACGCAGGGCCTGGAGCTGCGCGCGCTCGTGCCCGTCTCGGTGCGCCACCGCGACAACGGCGCAGGCGGCGCGGCCGGCAACCGGCTGGCGGTCATGCGCGGCCCGCTGCCCGTCTACGTCGAGGACCCGGTCCAGCGGCTCGCCGTCGTGCGCACCGCGATGGACGACCTCAAGGAGTCCAAGCAGGCCGTCGGCGCCGAGGTGCTGACGAGCATGCAGCAGTTCGCCCCGCCGACCGTGCTCGCGCAGGCGTCGCGGCTGAACTTCTCGACGATCCTCTTCAACCTGCTCGTGACGAACGTGCCGGGTCCGCAGTTCCCGCTCTACGTGCAGGGTCGCGAGATGACGTCGGTCTTCCCGATCGCCTTCCTGCCGCGCAACCACGCGCTGGCGATCGCGATCATGTCCTACAACGGGCAGATGAACTTCGGCCTGCTCGGCGACTACGACGCGATGCCCGACCTCGACGTGTTCGGCGAGGCGATCGAGCGCTCGCTGGCAGAGCTCGTGTCGCTTGCCGCGCGCGAGGCGCGCGCGAAAACGACGCAGTAGCGCTCGGGCCCGCCGCTCAGCGGCGGCGGTCGATCCGCATCGAGAGGTCCGGCCGGGACGGGATCGCCTCGCGGTTGCCCGCCTTGTCGACGGCGATCGTGTACCAGCGGTACACCGAGCCCGGCTTGACCTTGACCTTCATGCGCGTCTGGCGGGTGCGCTTGTAACGCCGGTACGGGCGCCGGTTGGCCGAGCGGTAGACCTCGTAGACGTCTACGCCCGATGCCTCCAGCGCGCCAGGTGCCTTGTCGGCGCCCGACCACCTCAGGGTCACGCGGCGGGCCATCTTGACGCGCTTGCGGCCGGTCAGCTTGGACTTCGGCGGGCTGCGGTCGATCTTGCGCACGGCGTCGATCGCCGCGCCGGCGTCGACGATGCCCCAGCCCAGCTCCGGGCCCCAGCCGCTGCCCGCCGGACGGGCCGCGCTCTGCTTGAGGGCGCGCAGGATGTCGGCCGTGCTCGCGCCGGGGTTGAGATGGCGCGCGAGCGCGGCGATGCCGGCGACGATCGGCGCGGCCATCGACGTGCCCTGCAGATAGGCGTAGCGCGCGTCGCCGCCAAACGACGTGCGACAGTCGCACTGGTCGCCTCCAAACAGCAGGCTGCCGCTGCTCTCAAGCTCCGTCGGGTTGCCGGGGAAGCTCGAGAAGATCCCGCGCGGGCCGACGGCCCCGAAGGTGCCGAACGCGGCCAGCGAGATCTGCGAGCCGCGGCCGGCGAAGGCGGCGCGCGCGCCGGCGAAGGTGGCCGCCGTCACCGCAAGTCCGCGACCGGCCGCGAGGTCCCCCCCGCTGCCCGTCGGCTGCAGGACGTTGGACGGGTAGCCCTGCTCCTCCAGTGGCTGGTCGTCGGCGGCGGAGACGAGGATGGCGCCCTTGGAGTAGGCATACTCGATCGCGTCGACGACCGCCTGCGGCGCCGGCCCCCCGTCGCTGCCGAAGCTCATGTTGATCGCGTCGGCGCCGCGGTCGGCGGCCTGCACGATCGAGCGCGCGATCGAGCCGTCGCCCAGATCGGTCTTGATGACCAGCAGCTTGCAGTTCAGGCCCGACCCGACGCTGCCGACACCATTGTCACCCGCCCCGCAGGCGAGCGAGGCGACATGCGTCCCGTGCCCGTTCTCGTCGCTCGTCGCCGGGCCGTGGCCTGGGGTCGAGTCGTTGTCGATCGTGTCGGCGATCTTGCCCTGCAGCTCGGGGTGCCCGCTGTCGACGCCGGTGTCGATCACGGCGACCGTCGCGCCGTCGCCGCGCGTGACGTCCCAGGCGGCGGGCAGGCCGCTGCGCGGGACCCACCAGGCGACCGTCGTGCCCGCCGGGGTGCCGGGGGCGGTCTCGGGAGCGGTCAGCGCCGGGTCGTTGGGAAGCTGACGCAGCGAGGCGCGCCGCTCGATGTCGACGGAGTGCACGCCCGGGACGCGGTGCAGGATACGCGCGAGCGTCGCCAGCGCCACGCCGCCGACCGGACGCACGCTGATGAGGTTGATCTGCGGGACCTGGGCGCCGTCGCGGCGCACGTCGTCGCGGACGAGCACCGCGGCGGCGGCGGCGCGCACGCCGACCTCGTGCTTGGGGTTGTCGAGCGTGACGAGCAGGCGCCCGGTGCGCTCGGGCACCTTGGCGGCTGCCGGTGAGGTCGCGGTCAGCGCGCTCGCCACGAGGACGAGCGCGAGCAGGCTGAGACAGGGACGGATCGCGCGCGCGAGCTGCATGGAGAACGTCAACCCGCTCGAAGTTCAGTCGATGCGCCGTGATCGCAGCGGTGTCGGCTCAGAAGCCGAGTGCGAACTTCGCGTCCTCGCTCATCTTCTCCGGCGACCACGCCGGCTCGAACGTCATCTCGCTCTTGACGGACTCCACGCCCTCCAGCGGCAGCACGAACTCCTCGATCTGCTCGGTGATCTGCGGGCCGATCGGGCAGGCCGGCGTGGTCAGCGTGAACGTCACCATGACGTTGCCGCTGTCCTGCTGGATGCCGTAGATGAGGCCCAGCTCGACGAAGTCCAGACCGAGCTCGGGGTCGATCACGTTGGTAAGTGCTTCTTCGATCTCTTGCAGCGTTGCCATGTGGGTGATTGTATCCCGGCTGGGTCAGGTTGGTCGGTGTTGATGCAGGGCTTGGAGGAAGCCATCGTCACGTATGAGGACAATCCGCCGACGCTGCGGTGCTGTGGGGACGAGGACCGCTCGACGCAGTCGCGTCGCCGCCGGGCCCTGTCGCAGGCGCTCTGCGCGCCGGCGAGCGTGACGGTCGACCTCGCGGAGCTGGCCTTCGCCGATCCCTCGTTGATGCTCGATCTCATGATGGTCGCGCGGCGCCTGCGCAAGGCCGGGCGGATGCTCACGCTGCGCGGCGCCCAGCCGGACATCTCGGTGCTGATCGAGTACGTCGGGCTGCATCGGCTGCCGGGCGTGACGATCGTGCCGGCCTAGAGTCGTCTCAGGGCTTCAGCCCGACGACCAGCAGGTACTCCGACGGGATCCGCACCTCGCCGTCGCCGGCGTCGAGCCGTTCGAAGAGGGCCCGCAGATCGGCCACGAGCGCGTCGTAGCGGTCGGCCTCCAGCAGCTGCTTGGAGAGCACGAGCAGCCCGAAGTGCTCCTCGAAGCCGCTGATCATCATCTCGATCGAGGGAAACACGAAGTCGATGCTGCGGCGCTCGAGCGCGAGCAGGACCTGGCCGCCGAGCAGCGTGCGCAAGTGCGCCTGCTCGCCCCAGAGGGTCGGGCGCTGCGCGATCGGCGGCTGCGGCGGCAGGTAGGCGCTCAGCGTCGCGATGACGTGGCCGATGAAGCCGGCCGGCGTCCAGTTGGCGAGGACGATCATCCCGCCGGGCCGGCACATGCGCACGAGCTCGGCGGCGGCGACGACGTGACGCGGCGCGAACATCACCCCGAACGTCGACAGCACGCGATCGAAGCTCGCGTCCGCAAACGGCAGCGCCTCCGCGTCGCCCTCGACCCATTCGACGCTCACCCCGGCCAGCGCCTCGCGGCGGCGCGCGCCGGCCAGCAGCTCCGGCGTGAGGTCCAGGCCGACGACCTCGGCGCCCGCCGCCGCGGCCCGGATCGCGGCATTGCCGGTGCCGGTGGCGACATCGAGCACCCGCATGCCGGGCTCGATCGCCGCCGCCTCGGCGACGGCGGCGCCCACGTCCCAGAACAGCTCGGCGATCGCGTCGTAGTCGCCGGCACTCCAGATCGCCCGCTGGATCGCCTTCAGGCCTGCCAGTTCGTCGCTCATCGCGCGCTGACCCTATGGCACGCCGCCGGCCGGCGGTCACGCGCGTGCCCTGCGGCCCGTTCGTCGAGCGACCGGGCGCGCGCCGTCAGGCGGGGACTATGCGCAGCTCGGCCACGGGCTCGTGCCCGCCCGGCGCATCAGCTTGGCGGCCATCCGGTCCTGCTCGGCTTCGGACGCCCGAGCCGGGCTGCCCTTGCCACCCATGTCACGCCAGGTCGCCCGCGAGAACTGGTACTTGCCGTGGTAGCGCCCGTTGGCCGAGACCGCCCGCGGGTTGCCACCGGATTCGCAGAGCGCGATCTGCTCAAGGCGCGGGTCGATCCTCGATGAGGATGCTGCCCCCACGCGCTTGTCGATCGCCTTCGCCTTGATCCCCAGCGCCGCCAGCGTCTGCGACCCGATCACACCGTCGACGGTCAGGCCGTTCTTGCGCTGGAAGCGCTTCGTCGCGCTACGCGTGACGGGCCCGACGATGCCGTCGGCCGGCACGCCGAGCGCACGCTGAGCCGCGGTGATCGTCGTGCTGCTCAGCCCACCCCGGCTGGAACCGGACTGCTGGGCGGCGATCGCGCCGCCGCTGACGAACAGCAGCCCGGCGGTCGCGACGAGGATCGAGCCGCGGCTGCGCAGGATCCGCCGGCGGCGGATCGTCGCGGCAGCACGGCGCACGCGCGAGGCGCGCAGCGAGCGGCGATACGCGATCGTCCGCGCGGCGTCGGGGTGCTGCGGCGGGGCAGACGCGTTCGCCGATGCGTCGTCGCTGGTCTTCATCAAGCGCTCCTTGTTCGTCGTCTCGGCGCCTACGGGGTTAGCTGTCGGGCTCGCGCTGTGACGTGCGCTACGCCGCCGCACCGCCGGTCAAGGCAGCGGGTGGCGATTCGCCCCCGGGCCGGATCGCTCCAGCCCACGTGGTTCCCCCGTTCCCGGGCGCGCGGAGCGCCCGGAACTCGGCTCGTTATGGAAAGCAGCGAAGGATCTTACGCATCGATCGGACGGCGCGCGTTGCAAGCGCCCGCCACGTGCGCGAAACCCCGCCGCGCGGCTGCCCGCTCGTACGTCACACGCGGCGGTAGGCTGCGCGCAGGACCCCTCACATGGACGACGGCACTGGCGATTCGCCCACCCTCGCGTCGACGCTGACGGACGCCGGCGGCGCGCTTGCCGGGCGCTACCGCGTGCGCGCCCGGCTCGGTCGCGGCGCTTCGAAGGAGGTCTATCTCGCCTACGACGAGCGGCTGGATCGCGATGTCGCGCTGGCGATCGTGGTCGGCGCCGCCAGCAGCGACGGCGCCCGCGCACGGGTCGCACGAGAGGCGCAGGTCACCGGCCGCCTCGGAGATCACCCGAACATCGTGACCGTCTACGACGTCGGCGAACTCGACGGCGTGGCCTATCTCGTGCTGCGCGCGATGGCCGGCGGCTCGCTGGCGGCGGCCCTGCGGCGCGAGCGGCCGTCGCTCGCCGACGTGTTGCGGATCGGGCGCGAGATCGCACTCGCGCTTGGGCACGCGCACGCGCACGGCGTCGTGCATCGCGACGTCAAGCCCGACAACATCTGGCTCGCGGCTGACGGCAGCGCTGCGCTCGGCGACTTCGGCATTGCCCATCGGGAGGGCGCCGAGCGCCTGACCGCCGAGGGCGTCGTCGTCGGCACCGTGCGCTACCTGGCCCCCGAGCAGATCCGCGGCGACGAGGTCGGCCCCGCCAGCGACCTCTACGCGCTCGGCGTCACGCTCTACGAGCTCGTCACGGGCCGCCCGCCGTTCACCGCCGAGGACCCCGCGCATGTGCTCACCCAGCATCTGACCGCGGCTCCGCTGGCCCCGTCGCAGCTGGAGCCATCGGTCCCCGCAGCGCTGGACTCGCTCATCCTGCAGCTGTTGGCCAAGGCGCCCGAGCGACGCCCGGCGTCGGCCACGGCGGTCGGCGAGGCGCTGGCCGCGCTCGCCGCAAGCCCGGCAGCGGCGCGGTCGGCCCCCACGCCGTCTGTCGCCACGCCGCCTTCTGCGGACGGTGCGGCACGGCGGGTCGTGACCGTGCTCGCCGCGCGCGTGGAGGGCAGCGACCCGGAGGCGCTGCACGGTGTCTTCGAGCGCTGTTCGTCGGTGATCGAGCGACACGGAGGCACCGTCGAGCGCTACCTCGGTGACGCGCTCGTCTGCTTCTTCGGCCTCGACGCTTCGCACGACGACGACGCGCTGCGCGCCACGCGGGCCGCCGTCGAGCTGCGCGCGCAAACCGCCGAGCTGCGGCTCGGGATCGAGACCGGCGAGGTCTTCCTGGCCGCGGGGCCACGCGGGGCAACGATCACCGGCGCCGCGATCACCAACGCCGAGCGGCTTGCCGAACGGGCGACGGTCGGCGAGATCCTGCTCGGCGACGACGTCCGCCACGTCGTCGGCGCCGAAGCGAGCATCGAGCCCGCCAGCGGGCGCCTGCTCGAGCTCGCGCGCGAGCAGCCGGCGCTGCTGCGCGCGCCCGCGACGCCGTTCGTCGGCCGCGGACCCGAGTTGGAGCTGCTGCGTGAGGCGTTCGCGCGCGTGCGCTCCGAGCGCGCCTGCCGCCTGGTGACCGTCGCCGGACCGCCGGGGATCGGCAAGTCGCGGCTGGCGGGCGAGTTCATCGCCGCGATCGGCGACGACGCGACCGTGCTCGCCGGCCGCTGCCTGGCCTACGGCGAGGGGACCACGTACCGGGCGCTGGCGGAGATCGTCGGGGGACTCGGCGACGACCCGCGCGGGCGCGTCGAGCAGCTGCTGGCCGACGACGAGCAGGCGGTCCGCTGCGTGCTCGGCGCCGCCGGCCTGTCACCCGAGCCGGCGCAGGCCGACGAGACGGCCTGGGCGCTGCGCCGGCTGTTGGAGCGGATCGCCCCAGAGCGCCCGCTCGTCGTCGCCGTGGAGGACGTCCACTGGGCCGACGAGGTGATGCTCGACCTGCTCGATCACCTCGTCGCGCTGTCCAGCGGCGCGGCGATCCTGCTCGTCTGCCTGACGCGGCCCGAGCTGCTGGAGTCGCGGCCCGCGTGGGCGGCACCGCAGCCCAACCGCTCGCTGCTCGTGCTCGACCCGCTCGCCGGCGAGCAGGCGCGCGAGCTTGCCGAGCGCCTCGGTGCGGGACAGCTCGCGCCGCGCATCGCGCGGCGCGCCGAGGGCAACCCGCTGTTCGTCGAGCAGCTCGTCGCGGTCGACCGAGGCCAGGACACCGGCGAGCTGCCGGCGAGCATCCAGGCGGTACTGGGCGCCCGCATCGACGCCTTGGAGGACGGCGAGCGCAGCGTGCTGCAGCGCGCCGCGGTCGAGGGCCGCACGTTTCACCGCGGCGCGCTGGCGGAACTGGTGCCCGACGAGGAGCGCCGCACGATCGCCACGCGCCTCGTCGCGCTGACGCGCACGGGGCTGATCGGCCCCGACCGGCCGGTTCACGCGGGCGAGGACGCGTTTCGCTTCACCCACGACTTGATTCGCGAGGCGGCCTACGCCGGCGTCCCGAAGCAACGACGCGCGGAGCTGCACATGCGCGTGGCGGACTGGCTGGAGGCACAACCGGCAGCGGCGGACGAGATCGTCGGCTTTCATCTGGAGCAGTCCTGTCAGCTCACCGCCGAGCTCGGCGCGACCGGGCAGCCGCAGCGCCGCCTCGCCGCGCGCGCGGCCGCCCGCCTGGAGGCCGCGTCGCGGGCCGCGCTGGGTCGCGGTGATCCCTCGGGGGCCAGCGGACTGCTGGAGCGCGCCCTGGCCCTCGTGCAATCGGATGACGTCGCCCGCGGCGCCCTGCTGCCGCGGCTCGGCGCGGCGCTGTACGAGGCGGGACGGATGACCGAGGCGACGCGCGTGCTCGACGAGGCCATCGCGCGTGCGCCCGAGGCGCGACTGCGCGCGCATGCGCAGATCGAGCGTGAGCTCGTGCGCCTGGAGACCGAGACGAGCGCGGGAACGACGACCGGTCGGCGGGTCGGCGACCGCGTCCTGCCGGTGCTCGAACGCTCCGGCGACGACCGCGGCCAGTCCCGCGTGTGGTCGCTGCGAGCGCGGATCGCGTTCATCGCGGGCCGCATGGCGGAGGCCGACGCGGCCTGGTGCCGGGCCGCCGACTGCGCCCGGCGCGCCGGTGACGAGCGCGATCTCCTCGAGGTCGTCGTCTGGCGCGCCACGACGGCGCTGTACGGCCCGACGCCGGTCGCGGAGGCCATCGAGCGTTGCGAGGCGTTTCGCTCGGTCGTGGCGGCCAGCCCGATCGCGCTGGCGCAGACGCTCAAGCCGCTGGCCGTGCTGCGCGCGATGAACGGGCAGCCCGAGCGCGCGCGCCAGCAGCTGTCGGAGGCCAACGCGATCTTCGCCGAGCTCGGCGGGCTGACCGCGCACGTGCCACATTTCGAGGCGCTCATCAGCCAGCTCGAGGGCCGGCCCGACCTCGCGGAGGCGGCGCTGCGCGCCGACCTCGGACCGCTGGAGTCGATGCAGGGCGAGGGCACGCTCGTCACGACGACGGCGATGCTCGCCCAGGCGATCTACGCGCAGGGACGCAGCGCAGAGGCGGGCAAGCTGTGCGCCGCGACCGCCCGGGCGACCGCGGACGACGACGTGTTCACCCAGGTGATCTGGCGCGCCATTCAGGCCAAGGTGCTCGCCCGCCGGCGACGCTGCGCGGACGCCGAGGCGCTGGCCCGCAGTGCGATCGAGCGCGCCGCCGCGACGGACTTGCTTTGGCTGCACGGCGATGGGATGCTCGATCTTGCCGAGGTCCTGGCGATGTGCTCGCAGCCAGACGCGTCTGGTGAGGCGCTGCGCGCGGGCCTGGCGCTGTACGAGAGCAAGGGCAACATCGTGGCGGCCGCACGAGCGCGGGCGCTCCTTCGTGAGCACGAGCAGGAGACCTGAATGCCCCCCAACATCGGTTTCGCCACCACGCCCGCCACCCTGGACGCGGAGCTCCTGACGCTGACCGGACCATCCGATCCTGTCTTCGTGAGCCCGGGCGTGGGCGTCGAGGGCGAGGAGGGCGAGCTGATCGCGCGCAGCGTCGCCGTCCAGCAGGGAACGACCGTGTGCGGCGGTCCGGCCTCGCTCGGCGATGCCAAGTCGTGGACGGCGAAGTTCGAGGCGCCCGGCATCACGACCGGACCCGCGACGGCCACCGGCGTCGAGGTGATCGCGTTCCCCGGCCCACAGTCGCCGCTGGCCTTCTCGTTCACCTGGTCGCAGGACATCACGATCGAGCGCGCTTGAAGCACGGCAGGGCCGGCCCCGGTGGGATCGGCCCGGAGCATCCGCCTCCGCGCCCATGACCCACGCGCCGCACCCGAGCGTCTGCGCCCCGGCCCACGGCGCCGATGTCCCGCGCGGCCTGGACCCGGTCGCGGTCGACACCCCAGGCCGCGGGCGCTTCGGCCGGATGTTCCCCGGCCTGCCGGTGCGCGAGCTCAGCGACGCGGCGCTCGAGGCGCTCGTCACGCGGTTGCTCGAGCGCAGCGGAGAGCTGCGCGACAACGCGTCGATCCCCGCCGGCTACACGTACCTCGGGCAGTTCGTCGACCACGACCTGACGTTCGATCCCAGCTCGCTGGGCCAGCGCGACGGCGATCCGCAGGCGCTCGCCGACGTTCGCACGCCGCGGCTGGACCTCGACTCGCTCTACGGGAGCGGCCCGTCCGACCAGCCCTACCTGTACGAATCGACGGTCGAGCGCTGGCGCGGGGTCAAGCTCGTCGTCGACGACGACGTCCGCGCCATGCCGCCCGGCTACGTCGACCTGCCGCGCAACGCCCAGGGCCGCGCGCTGATCGGCGATCCGCGCAACGACGAGAACCTCATCGTCGCGCAGCTGCACCTGCTCTTCATCCAGTTCCATAACGCCGTCGTCGAACACGTCGCCTACGAGGAGCAGCTGGCGGGACGGGCGCTGTTCGGCCGCGCGCAGCAGCTCGTGCGCTGGCACTACCAGTGGATCGTCTGCCACGACTTCCTGCGCCGCATCGTCGGCGACACCATGACGCGCGAGCTCGTCGACGCCGTCCTCACCGGCGGCGGTCGGCGCTGCCTGCGCTTCGACGGCGAGCCGTTCATGCCGGTCGAGTTCTCCGGCGCGGCGTACCGGTTCGGCCACAGCATGGTGCGGCCCGGCTACCCCGTCAACTCGTCCGCCAACGAACAGCCGATCATGCCCCTCAGCCCGACGAAGCTCGGCCTGCGCGGCTTTCGCCGCCTGCCGAGCGAGCTCGTGATCGACTGGCGCTTCTTCTTTGCGCTCGCCCCCCCGCCGCGCAATCCGACGCCGAGCACACCGATCGACACGGCCATCGCCAAGCGGCTGTTCCACCTCCCCGCCGATATCGGCACCGACGGCCAGCCCCAATTGCCTCGACTGAACCTGCTGCGCGCGCGCCGCCTGCGACTGCCGTCGGGGCCGGATATCGCGCGGGCGATGGGTATCAAGCCGCTCGATGCCGTCGGGCTGCAGCTCGACACGATCCCCGACCCGGAGATCCGCACCGAGCTGCTCGACGCCGCGCCGCTGTGGTACTACGTCCTATGCGAGGCAGAGGCGCTGCACGCGGGGGTGCAGCTCGGCGAGGTCGGCGGCCGCATCGTCGCGGAGACGCTCGTCAGCCTGCTCGAAGCCGACCCGCGGTCCTACGTACACGCATCCCCGCAATGGACGCCGACCCTCGACCGGGTGGCCAGCGATGACTTCACGATGTCCGACCTCGTGCGCTTCGCCCACCCGCAGTACCGCAATGCTCGAGACGATCGGGCACGACGCACCTAGAGTTGGAGTCATGGAGTTCCCGCACGCGCTGCACCGCGCCACCCCGGCTGAGCTGAAGCTCCGCATCGCGGCCGAGCGCCGCCAGCGGCCGTTCCTGCTGTACCGCGACGGCGACGACGCCCAGCAGATCGTCGACGTCGGCGACGCGCCCGAGCGGTTGACGATCGGGCGCAGCGCCCAGAACGCCATCGCGCTGCCGTGGGACCGTGAGGTCTCGCGCGTGCACGCGAGCCTCGAGCACGTCGGCGACGAGTGGACCTTCGTCGACGACGGGCGGTCGCACAACGGCTCCTACGTCGACGGCGAGCGCGTGCAGGGCCGCCGCCGGTTGCGCGACGGCGACGAGATCGCGCTCGGGCGCACGACGATCGTGTTTCGCAGCCCGAGCCTGGCCGAGTCACTGCGTACCGCCACGTCGCAGCGAGCGACGCCACCGAAGGTGTCCGGCGCGCAGCTGCGGGTCCTGACCGCCCTGTGCCGGCCCTACGCGGGCAACTCGTACGCCGTGCCGGCCTCCAACCGCCAGATCGCCGACGAGCTGATCATCGGCGTCGAGACCGTCAAGTCGCACATGCGGGCGCTGTTCGAGGCGTTCGAGCTCGGCGACCTGCCCCAGCACCAGAAGCGCGCGACGCTCGCTCAGCGGGCCCTCGCGACGCGGCTCGTCGTGCTGTCAGAGCTCGAGTAACGCGGCGGCGCCCGCATGCGGCGCGAGGTTGCGCACGGCGGGATCGTGCGTGCCGGGCGCCGCGAGCGCGGCGTCGACCGCGGCGCGATGCTGCGCGGCGCGCTCGCGGCCGTACGGCGCGGCGAGGTTCTGGCTGACGAGGACCGCCCAGTCGCTGGACTGCAATGCGAGCAGCTCGCGCATTGCGCGCGGGTCGGCCCCGCCGGCGCGCGCCGCGGCGACGGTGCGCAGCTCCGCGTCGCGCGCCGCCCACGCCATGCCGCTGACCGGTGGCGCGCTCCACGTCGTCAGGTCGCGCGGCGTTCCCCACGAGGTGACCGGCAGATCGGCGGGCGCGGGCGCGGGATCGTGGCGCGTCAGGGCGTCGCCGAGCCGGACGATCGGCAGGCCCTGCGCCACCGCCTCCCCGAGCACCGCGGCGAGCCACAGCGGGCCCTCGTGCCACCAGTCACCGAGCAGCTCGGTGTCGACGGCGAAGACGCACAGCCCGCCGCCCGCGACGCGCTCGCGCGCGCGCTTCACGAAGTCGGCGGCGTGCTCGCGCGCTGCCGCCGCCCCGCGCGCGGGGTCGTAGGGCGCGCCGTCGTTGGCCCAGGCGCGGTGGCGGTGGGTCGTGAACGCGTGGTAGTCGCGGTAGCGCCGGTCGCGCGGATAGCCGTCACGGCTCCAGACGAGCTCGATCGTCGCCCGGTCGATCGGGACGAGCAGCGGACCGGCAGGCGAGCGCAGCGGGCGCAGGTGCGCGGTGGGTGCCAGGACGTCGGTCAGGTCGACGCACGTCGCGCGCACGCCGGCCGCCTCGAGCAGCGTGTCCAGCCACGGCGCGTGCGCGCACTCGGGCAGCCACAGGCCGCCGCCCCAGTCCGCCCCGAAGCGAGCACGATGCGCATCGACCCCGGCGCGCAGCTGCAGTCGCGCGCCGGCATCGGTCGCGACGAGCGGCAGG
>JBBSQG010000016.1:0-16502 GCA_038258125.1 Solirubrobacterales bacterium | reverse complement strand
TCGCTGCCGCCGAGGCGGGCCAGGCGCCGCGCGCTCTCGCGTTCGATCAATGCTGTGAGTCCCTCGCGGACCAGCAGCGTCTTCTCCTTCATCCCCGTTAGCCGCTGCGCCTCGGCGAGCAGATCATCATCGAGCACGAGCGTGGTCCTCATCGTCAGCACCTTCCCTATGCATGGCAGAACGCACCACATGATGACATCCGGCATGCCTCAAGCAAGTCGATGCAATGGCTGCTCGTCGCCGTAGCCGCCACGGCGACTGCTGACCGAGGTCGTTGCGCCGTGCAGGATCTCGCGCGCGCTCCGACGCCCGCAACCGCCCTCGTCTGCGCTCGCTGTTGCGTGATCTCGAGCGTCCACCAGACCCTTCGACCAGTGCCCCAATGGACGGTGGCTGTTGCAGAAAGCCGCGGGGCTTGATGTTCGGCGCGCGACGTCGTAGTGCAGACCGCGAGGCCGGTGGCGTTGCTCGCCGCCGATGCCCGCCTCGTCGGCGTGCCGGGCACGCGCTGCACGATCGTGGCGGTTCGCCGGTAGATGTCACGAACGCCGGAGAGCAGTCGCGGGTCGCGTTGTCGTGCGGCCGCAGCCGTCGATCGCGGGCACCCATCCGTTGCCGACCGCCGACCAGCTCGGTGAAGCGAGTGCTGAAGGTGCCCAGCGACGAGCAACCGACCGCGAAGCAGTGGCAGATGGCAATCGCCTACCAGCGGGCGACGTGGTGCTCCATCACCGCAAGCCCGCCGAGCACCTGTCCCACGCCGGGCAGAGACCCCGCCACCGTGCCGAAGGGCTGGCGATAGTCGCTGCGCACGACGATCAGGTTGTCGTGACGCTCCCGCACCGCTTCGGCCGCGAACTCCAGGCGGTCGCCCTCGGCGAAGTCGACGGCGGACAGATCGGGCGCGAACGCGACCGGGCCGACCTCCTGGGAGCCGCCGGCGATCCAGACGGAGCGCTCGCTGGCCCACGGTCCGTCGTTGACCCCGGCGACGACGTTCCAGCCCACGGGCTTCCCGTCGGCACTGTGGCCCACGCCGGCAGACCACCACCATTCGGTCTCGCGCGCGTGATAGCCGGCCGTGTCGTCGACGACGGCGAGCCCGTCGAGCGTGAGGGCGCGGCCATCGACGACGACGCGCCCGCGGACCGCGCGCGCGGCCTGCTTGCGAGTCCACACGTACCCGTTGCCGTGGGCGTGCAGCGACTCCACCGCGCCACCCTCGTCGACGACGAGGTCGATCGCCACGCCGCGATCGCGCACGCGCAGGCGCCCGCCGTGGTCCCAGCGCACGAGCGCTGGACCGGCCACCCGCGTGCGCTCGTGCAGCGTGCCGCGGCGGCGATCCCAGACCGCCCACCACGAGCTGCGCGCGGGCCCCACCGCCGCTGTGGCCGCACACAGCATGATCTCCTCGGAGAAGGCGGCGACGTAGCGCCAGCGCTTCAGCGGACGCCCGCCGCGCAGCGGCGCCATGCGGGCCGGGGGAACCGCGACCGGCAGCGTGTCGGGCGGCGTGGCGCTTTCCCAGCGCAGCGGGAGGGAGTGCGGGGGCCGCATGGCCGGCGAGCAGCACGAGGCGGGGGAGGGGGCGCTCATCTCAGCCATGCGGAGAGCTCCTCGAGGGCGTCGGGGATGACGTAGTAGTAGGCCCAGAGGCCCTGGCGCTCGGAGTCGACGATGCCGGCGTCGCGGAGCTTCTTCAGGTGGTGGGAGAGCGTCGGCTGGCTGATGTCAAAGAGCGGGACGAGCTCGCAGACGCAGACCTTTCCGGCGTGCTTGCGCAGCACATCGACGAGCGTCAAACGCACGGGATCGCCGAGCGCCTTGGCGATCTGCGCCATCCGCTCGGCCTGCGCGCGCTCGACGTCGGGGTAGACGACGGGCTCGCAGCAGGGCTCGCCGTTGGGACGTTTGGTTTTCGGGGTGAGCTCCAAATCGATGGCCATCTATGTCGTTATATCGATTGAGTCGACAGATATCCATGGATATGCTCCGCCGCGATGGTGACCGCCCCGTTGCCCCGACGGCTACTGGCCGAGTTCCTCGGGTCGGCATTCCTGGCCACCATCGTCATCGGCTCAGCAATCGCCGCTGCGAGGCTCTCGCCGACCGATACCGGCTTGGCGCTGCTGGAGAACGCGCTAGCCACCGCGGCCGGGCTGTTCGCGATCATCCTGATGTTCGGGCCGATCTCCGGCGGGCACTTCAACCCCGTCGTCTCGCTGGTCGACGCCCACTTCGGCGGCCTGGCCTGGCGCGATGCCGCCGCCTACATCCCCGCGCAGATCGCCGGCTGCATCAGCGGCGCGGTGCTTGCCAACGGCATGTTCGCGCTGGACGCGATCAGCATCTCCCAGACCCATCGCGCGAGCGGGGCGCACATGCTCGCCGAGGCTGTGGCCACGATCGGGCTGCTGCTCGTGATCTTCAGCCTGGCCCGCACCGGCCGTGGCGCCAGCGCACCGGCCGCGGTCGGCGCCTACATCGGCGCCGCCTATCGGCAACGACCGTCGGTGCCCGCGTCCGCAGGCGAGTCGAAGCCCAGCGGAGCGCAGCAGTCGTCGTCGCCGTTCCACAGCCCGGCGCATTCCTTGATCGCGATGGCGCAGATGACGAGCGCGGCGATCGGATCGAGGATCGACCAGCCGGCGCCGGCGGCAAGCAGCGCGAAGAGCGCCGTCGCGGCCTGCGCTGCGCAGAGCAGGTTCTGGATCCCTTCGCCAGCGGTGGCGTCCGAGCCGAGCTGTTTGGCGAGGCGCAGCTTGGCTCGGCCGAGCAGCGGCATCAGCACGATCGCGGAGATCGTCACGATGACGCCAAGCGCGTTGGCGTGCACGTCGCTGCCGTGCAGGAGGCGGTCCAGCGATTCATAGAGGAAGTACGGAACGAGCAGCAGGAACGATCCGGCAACCCAACGCTGGGCGGTGCGTTCGCTGGTCGCCGAATGCGTCCGCGACCCGTGAAGCGCCAGATGATCGTGACGGAGGCAAGGCCTTCGACGAACGACGACGCGGCCCAGATCATGAGGCTGAGCGAGTCGTCTTGGACGCCCGCCGTGAGTCCTATCACGCCTTCCAGCGTCATCCAGAGCAACGAAGCCCATGACAGCTGACGCGCCCGCCGCGCTGCGGTGAGCCAGGCCGTGTCGCTTTCGGCGCCTGCCGGGGCAGGCGATGCAGACGTGATCGCCAGCTACCCGGCGGTCGCGGCTCCCTGCACCCGGACGGGCGCGGCGCGTCCACGGATCGCGATATCGCGCAGGTCGCCGTAGTCCGCTGCGTCGGGCGCGGCGGTGGCGGCCTCGGCGCTGACCAGCACCTGTGGCTCGTCATCGCGGGCGGCGCGGCCCGCGAGGCGGAAGGCGAGGTTGATCGCATCCGCGTCGACTGCGTCACGCGCCGCGGACGGATGGCCGGGGACGGCATTGCCGAGTGTCACGCCCCAGCCCATGTCCAGCGCCGTGTCGTCCACGAGCGTGTGCGCGGCGAGCGCGAAGCGCACGGCCTTGTCGGCGGCCTGCGGATCGCCGGTGACGTCCCACGCCGCGAACAGCGAGTCGCCCTCGCGGTGGCTCGCCGTGGCGCCGTGGGCGACCAGCAATTCGGTCAGCGCCGCGAACAGCTCGTCGGCCGCCGCAGCGGTCACCGCCTCGCCGTCGCGCGCGGCCATCGCCGTGTAGCCCACGACGTCGCCGACGACGGTCGCCACGTGGGCGTGCTCGATCGCGCGGACCGCGGCGCGTGCCTCGTCGGAGATCCGGTCAAGCGCGTCGAGCGAGCGGAAGCTCATGCGGATCGTGCCGACCTCGACGAAGTCGCCGTCGGTCAGCGGGAGTGGCTCGTCGCGCTCGACCCGGCGCCCGTTGACGCGCGTGCCGTTGGAGCTGCGATCGAGCAGCACGACGCCGTCGGCCCGGTCGGCGCGCAGCTCGAAGTGATCGCGCGAGATCGCCGGGTCGTCGAGCAGCAGGTGCGGCGACGCGCCCTCGCCGGCGCAGGTGCGCCCGGCGAACAGCCGGCCGATGATCGGCACGACGCGGGTGGAGCCACCGCCCTCGGTAAGAACGAGCCAATCGGTTGATGTCATGCCGAGGACAGTAGAGGCTCGACGCGGGCCGCCGGCGCCGGGCGGTGGCCGAGCGATCGGCTGGCCTGGCCGTGACCTTCACGGAGTGAGCGGGCTCAAACCATTTGCAGGTGTCGGCGAACGCCTGTGGAGCGGGCCTCCCCGGCCCGGTTGGAGGGGGCGGCAAGCGATGTCTCCCACGTCTGCCAGCGCCGCTGACCGCCACGATGGCCGAGCGCGCCGCCGAGCTGCGCGCGACGCATAGTCGGCTGCGACTGCCCGACGCGATCATCGTGGCCTGCTCGCACGAGCTCGGCGCTCAGCTACTGACCTACCACGACCGACTCGCGCGGCTCGCCGACTGAACGATCAGGGGATCACGCGAGCAGGAACGACACACGGCGTCGTGGCGCACAGGCAACCGCGGTTATACTCCGGGTATGAAGACAGCCGTCTCGATCCCTGATGAGCTGTTCCGACGAGCTGATGAGCTCGCTGGACGACTGGGAAAGAGTCGAAGCCAGGTCTACCGCGAGGCGCTGGCCGATTACGTGGCGCGCCGTGAGCCCGGGGCCGTCACCCGCGCGCTCGACGCGCTGGCGGACGAGCTTGCAGCGGACGATGACGGCTTTGCCGAGAACGCGGCGCGGCGCGCGCTCGAGCGAAGCGAATGGTGATCAGCCAAGGGGACGTGTGCTGGGCGTCATTGGATAACCCAGTGGGCTCCGCGCCAGGGTTTCGGAGGCCCGTCGCGATCGTTCAGGGCGATGCATTCAACGCGAGCCGTCTTGCGACAGCGGTCGTCGTGCCGCTAACGAGCAACCTTCGGCTGGCGGCAGCGCCCGGCAACGTCATGCTCGCCGCACGGCGCACCGGGCTCCCGAAGGACTCGGTGGCCAACGTTTCGCAGATCATCACGATCGGCCGTGACGTGCTGTCAGATCGTGTTGGTCATCTGACCGACAGTGATCTGCAGCTCGTGCTCGCCGGCATCGACGTCGTCCTCGGGCGGGAGTGATTGAGGTAGTCGTCGTCGCGCTCCCGTCGTGGTCATCGCACGCCGACGACGACCCGGCGGTTGCGCGCCACCGAACGAGAGGCATAAGAAGGGCCGCGAAGGCCGGCGAGCGTTTCAGTTCGCCGTCGCGCCAGCTTTTCTGTGAGGCGTCAGCGAAATGAGACAGATCGCGCAACGGAATGAGACGAGCGGGTTGCATCCGGCCCGCGGCCATCGCGCCGTCGCTGAGACGGCGCAGCGTGGCCGCTGACCACGCCGCATGCGTACAGCGGTCTGATGGGAGTTCGTGCGGAAAACCGCACAACGAACCCGCGACGACGCGACGGCGCCACGCGCTATCGGATTGCGTGGAAAGGGGCACTGCGGATAGAAGAAGCGTTGGCGAGGCATCGGCGGGCGGGCCCGTCAGCGGTTCCTCGCTCGCACCGATCGCCCCGGCGCCACTCCTCGTGCGTCGACGTGGCATGACGTGTACAGCGTCATATGGCCGTGAGCAACGCGGCCGAGCCTCCGACCAGGACTGCGCCACCGGCCAGAAGCGCGAGTGAGCCTTTGAGCGGGCGAGAACGTGAGGTCACGGCGCTCGCGACAAAACACCCGAATCCGGCGAGACCCATGATCGCGATCGCGATCGCGCCAGGTGCGCCGGCGCCCTCGCTTCTCTGAAGGCTCGCGCCGAGCACGAGCAGAAGCGCCCAAGGGGCGGCGACGAGCGTGGCCAGCACGCCGATTGCCGTTACTGCACCTCTCACGGTCCCGACCCGGCGCAGCCCTGCGACTTCTCTCGAGTGGTCATCCTCGCGAAGGAGCCCGTGCTGTAGAAACCTTGAACCCAGACTTGAGCGCCGGCCTGGAGCTCCCCGGCCGCTTGCTTTGTGCGGCTTCGAGCATCGGGGGGTGACGATACATCGACGCGCCCGGTCGGCAGGACGCGCTGCCGCAACGGACGAGGAGCAGGTGCGGCGTCAGGCTATCTCTGCAAGCCCGAGCGCCAAGCCGTACGACAAGACAGCGAGCAGCACCGAAAGCCCGTGGAGCAGCCATGCCCGTGATGCGATACCGCGCGTTGCGAACGTCAGCCCGCCAAAGGCAGCAGCGATCGCGGCGCCGGCAAGCGCGAGCACGGCTGCCCTACCGAACCCACCGAGGACGGAGCCATCGCCTGTTGCCCACAGCGCAAAACCTAACGCCATCAGCGCGATCGCGAGGGCAGCCAGCCCACCGATCAGAGCTGTCGCGCGGGTCACGGTGGACTTATCGGGCCCGATCCACCAAAACCTGAGCGACGGCTTCGCGGGACGCACCACTGCCGGACAGGCGCACGAGTTGTTGAGTGCCGCAAAGGACGAGGACGAGTAGCGCGGCGGCGGCTCCTAGCCTTGACAGCCGAGCAGCTCGGCGATGAACGCTTCGTACTCGCGACGCTGGCCTTTATCATCGAGGAGAGCCAGTTCGCGTTCAGCGGCTGCACGTGCCGCCTCCTGCCCATCTCGCAGGAGCAGGACAGCCGGTAGGCGGTGTCGCCGCACATCCGCAAAGGCCGACTCATGGAGCGCTGCCTCGATGCGGTCAAGGGACGTAAGCGACTCCATGTACGGCGTCGCGATCAGCTCGATGGCGTCGCCGAGTGCGGTGGCTTGGGCCTCCACTTGACCGCTCTCGAACGACCAGGTCCGGTACACCGTCGGACTGAACAGCTCGTAGAGCGGGCGAAAGAAAGTGGCGCTGCGGTCGGTCTCTCCCAAGACCTTCTCGACCTTCTCATGCCGGACACCAACCATCGGGTCGGCGTCAACGGCACCGCAGCGCTTGCGCGAGGCGAGCCCGACGCCCACCCACCCCCGCCAGCCCTGGCCCAGTTCTCGCAGGTAGATGCCCGAAGCGACGCGATCGAAGGCCCTTCTCTCCAACTCGTCATCGAGAGCACGCAGGACCGCATCCGTCGAAAGCTCGCGTGTGTCAGACATCGCGCCGCAAGTGCTAGCACCTTCGCCGGCGCGGCGAGCAGGGCCACGAACCGGATACCCGACGTCGGTCTTGTCGTCGAGGGCCTCGACGAGACAGTGCGGTTCTTGCGCTGCTGGGCTTGGACTGCGGCGACGCCCTCGCCGTGGTACGTCCCCGGCGCGGAGAGCTGCAGCGGTCGGCCAGTGTCGGTATGGACGACCAGCAGTAGCGCCGAAGAGCCGATGGGCGCTGCTCCTCCTCGCGCAAATCGGAAGCAGTGCGCCGACGGCGGTGTCACGTGCGGCCACCCCAACGACTGGTGCCCGCGTTCGACTTTGGGGCAACTCCGAATAGTCGCAGGCACTAGGTGACAAGAAAAACGAGACGGTGCAGCAGGCGACCGACGGCGTCGAGTACGTGATCGGGACCTAAATCCTGCCCCATCGTCCACAGCAATGCCCCGATGGACAAGCACAGCGCCACGCGCGCATATTTGGATGAGGTCGCGCCGCAGGCCACCGTCGCAGTTGCCAAGTCCTTTACCGCTGCTTCAATCCCGTGCAGAACTGCGAGCACCTCTGGGTCATCTGCTGCGGCGACGCTGAGCTCCGCCCGCATCGAGCGGGGTGCTTCGACATAGGCCGTCGCAACCGCAGCGGCGGAGGCTGTCAGAGCGTCGCTGGGGTTGCCGACGATGTTGGGGAACGCGAGAGGGAGTTCGGCGCGACCGATGATCTTGCAAGCATCCGAGGCCATGACCGCGGCGCCCGTGAGCTTGCTGTAGTCCGCGCCGTTGCCCATCGCCGCGATCGCCTTGTGGAGGTCCGCGCTGATCCGACCTGTCCCGATGAGCTTGCCGTACCCAGCACCGATCCGACCAGCGCCGATGGACTCGTGCAGGTCCGCGCCGATCTGACCGACCCCGATGAGCTTGCCGTACTCAACCCCCATCCAACCAGCGCCGATCGACCCGCGGACGTCTGCGCCGATCCGACCCGTGCCGACCAACCTCTGCAGGTCCGCGCCGATCTGACCAACCCCGATGAGCTTGCCGTACTCAGCCCCGATCCGACCCGCGCCGATGGCTTTGCCGTAGTTCGCGCCGATCGGCATTGTCGTGATCGTCTTGTGGAGGTCTGCGCCAATGCTGGCCGCCTTGACCGACTTCTGCCAGTCCGCGTTCAATCCGGCGACGCCGACGTGCGTATGCCACGGCGCGCCGATGCGGTGGAACCCTGCCGTCTTGTGCGCGGCCGCAACCGCTGCAGCCTGCGCCCGCATCGCCCGCATCGACGGTGAGTTCATGAGCGCAACGGTGGCTGCAGTGGTCATTGGGCGGTCCCTCGGAGAAGTGAACAAAGAATCATCGCACCTGTTCCGGTCATCAAACGGCGCTGCGGCCGGGCATTTGTCAGTCGTCCAGACTTCCATGGTGACGGCTTAGGCGCTTCAGGCATCCGGAGCTGCGTTCGCGTGCGCCTAGAGGCGCCTGCCGCCCGGCGACCTGCGCCGCCGGCCGGGGCGCCTGTCGGGCCGGGAGACGTCGGGCCGAACCGAAGTCCTGTCCGGGTTCGGGGCACTCCCCTTACCCCCCGGCGTCTGGGACAAGAGTGCTGCTTCCACGTGGACGCGAGCGCCTCCGGCGACGCTCGCTATTCGCGCAAAGGAGCAGCGGCGCTATGTACGGCTGAGCAACCAATCGGTGCTACTGCACGACATAAATGCGGACCGGCAGCCCGTCATGCTTGCGACTCAAGTCGTGCTCGATCGCTCGGCGGTTCTTGATCAGCCGATCGGGATCGAAGATCAGGGCCACCAAGGCTTCACAGTCGGAGTGTTGCTTGTAGCGCTCGATGTCGACGATCAGTTCTTCACCGACCTCTCGTGCGCCAAGGCCGCGGCGAGTCATCTTCGTCTCGATCACAATCCGCTCGGCCTTGAGCAAGAAGTCGACCCGTGACCGGCTGCCCGCGTGCTCGGCGACGTAATCCTCTGGACGCACGTCGTCGAAGAACAGCTTCAGCAGGCCGTGGATGATGACCTGCAGGTCGTATTCGTCCTCGATCACGAAGGGCGTGCGCCCTCGACCGCGCGTTCGGAGAGGGTCGAGGAACTCTGGCAGATTGCGGCATATCCGCTCGATCAGGAGAAGATCCTGACTCGCCTTGCCGGGACCCTCGAGCTGTTGTCGCGCCTCCGAGAGGATCTGACGCTGGTCCAGCAAAGGACCTCGAAACGTCGTATCGAACGGGTTTGACCAGTAGTCGAGCAAAGGGTTTGGCTCGTCAGGATCAAAGAGTGGCGACACATCGCCCGGTCCACGCAAGAAGGCCTTGATCTTGCTCGTGAAGGTCCCGCCCTCAAACGCATCTCGGAATCGCTCCTTGAATTCTCCTGGCAGTGCGTCGATCGCGCGGGCATACCAGCTGTGGTAGCTGTCGATGAGCGCGTCGATCGTCTGATCGTCGCATTTGAGTTCGCGCTCGCCCTGTATCCCGGCAGCGCGCTGTTCGAGGTCCCGACTCTCGTCAAGTAGCCGCTGGATGACGCTGCTTGCCATAGCCCGCAACCTTGCCAGCCAGCCCAGTCGGATTGATCGCCACAACCAGGATCGCGAGTCGGGCATCGCACGCCTGCTTTCGCGTGATCTCGAGTGTTGCGTTGACGCCGACGAGTGCCCCGTTGGACGAGAAGGAGTACCCGTCGACCAAGATCAAGCGGGCCACCCGTCCGCCCATCGGGGGAGCGTCGCAAGTCCGCGAGAAGGGTGCATTCCCTGCGACATCGCTCGTTCTGGATGCCTTGAAACTCCGATGGATGGGCGGACGCCGTGGGCGTGAACGTCCTCACGGACGCATTCCCCGCGACGTCCCGACCTACGGCGTTCCACCCTGACCGGAGCACCGCCAAATCGCAGCGGGCTGCATCGGAGGCTGATGAACACTGGGCGTGCTGGCCTTAAGGTGCGTTCTGGGTCCGTTACTACCGCGAGGCTGGGTGGTGCTCGCCGAGCGCGAGAAGTCGGCGCTGCGCGATCACCGCACCTCGAAGGAGAACCGCCCGACGATGTTGGTGCGCGTGGGCAATCCGCGAGGCGCATGGCACGTCCCTGTCGGCGGGCAGGCAAACGCCTCGCGGTAGGTCACGGTTCCTCGAAAACGCCCGACACACCAGCCTTCGGGGCCGCCCTCACCCTGAAGCGGGTCGAGCGTCGCTCGCAAGCGGCTGCCGGCACGACCGTATGCAAACCTAGCGTCGCGGTTGTTCACGCATCCCGTGGCAGGTCGCACCGCGTGCGTTTGGGCCGTGTAGGCATGCCTCGTCTTGGCGAACACACCGGTGGCATGATGACTGGTGATGGTGATGGCATAGCGGTCGTGCTTGCCGCCATCTCCTGGCGTCACCACGACCGCCGGGCCGCGCGGCGAAGTCTCCGCGGCAGTCGCCGGCAAGGCCGCAGGCGCCGTCACCGGCACGGTCGCGGTGGCCCCATCCCCGCAACCGCCGACGGTGAACGCCGCCAGGACCAGTCCGCTCAGCACACGCAAGGGTCTCATCATCTCATATGCGTTACGTCTAAGCCCGGCCCAGAGGTCCGCGCAGGCCAGATCCACGCGGGGTGGGCGGTCAGAAGATCCGGTAGCCCTCGCGCGCGAGCGTGAACGCGTGGCCCGTGGCCAGATCGCCGCAGGCCATTCCCTTGTGGCGGCTGTCGCAGCGCAGGTCTGCGGGTGCGCTCGCCCGCCGGCCGCGAGGTCGATGCCCTGGCCGTAGTCCCCAGGTCGTAGTCCTTCGGGTGCGGCCGGCGGCTGCCACTCGCGTTTGTCGATGTCGCAGCGCACCGCCTTGCGATCGATGACGCAGCCGATGTTGCCCGACGGGGAGCGGAAGCTCGTGAGCGCCGACAGTGTCCGGAGCGTGGGTGCATGCGGCGCGGTGCTCTGGGTCTGCGTCGGCGGTGTGACGGTGGTGATCGTCGACGCCGGCGGGACCGTGACGGCACGCTCCGGCTCGTCGTCGCCTCCGCAGCCGCCGAGCAAGGCGAGCAGGTGATCGACGCGACCCACCTCGGCGGCATGTCCACGCTGCCGCCCGAGCCGCCCGATGCAGCCGGGCCCGCGGTCGCGCTACGCACCCTGCAAGGCGGCCCAGACGCGGCTTGGCGTGCAGGGAATCTCGATGTCCCTGACGCGCGAGGCTGCATGCGATGGTGCTGTTGATGAGCACGGTTGGGCCGATCTGCAGGCTGCCGCATGGGGGTTGGCCTGTGCGCGGGACCTCTGTGGCGATTCTCGTCGTATCACGGGGTGTGGGACACGACGGCATCGCAGCAGCGGCCCCCTCTGGCGTGTCGTACGTGGGTGGGGATACAGTCGGCGCGACCGGGGGGCGCCGGGATGCAGACGAGGGAGATCGTGGGCAGCGGGCAGCGGCAATGGCGGAGGCATCCAGCGCGGCGAGGTCGGCCTTGGAGCGCTGGAGGTCCTCGCTGACACGGCGGGGCCGGGCCAGCGAGGCGGCGCTGGTGCGCGCGGCGCAGAAGGGTTCGGAGGAGGCCGTCGAGGAGCTCTTCGGGCGCCACTGGAGCCGGGCATTTCACGCCGCGTTGCTGGTCACCGGAGATGCGGCCGCGGCCGAGGACATCGCCCAGGAGGCGTTTGTGTCGGCGCTGCGGGCGCTGCCGAGCTTTGATCTGCGACGCCCGCTGCGCCCGTGGCTTCATCGCATCGTCGTCAACCGCGCGATCGACTGGTCGCGAGCACGGGCGCTGCGCAACGAGGTCGCAGCCGACGTGGCCGGGGAAGTCGCCGCTGCGCCCGACGGCGAGTCGCCGGCGCTCGGTGAGGAGGTCGCGACGGCGTTGATGCAGCTCGGCCCCGAGCAGCGTGCGGTCGTGGTGCTGCGCTACGTCTTGGAGTTCACCCCGGGGGAGATCGGCGAGATGCTCGATCTGCCGCGAGGCACCGTCAACTCGCGACTGCGGCGCGGACTCGACGCTCTCGGCGACGTCCTGAACGAGGATTCGCGATGAACGAACGCGAGCTTCGTGACATCGTCCGTGACGACGACGGCGGTGCTCGGCAGCGCTCTTGGCGCGTGGTCCAGGCCGCCTACGCGGACTACGAGCCGGGCCGACGGCGCTGGCGTCGTCGTCGTGCGTCGCTCGCCGTCGCGGTCGCGCTGTTGCCGGTCGCTGTCGTTGGCGCGGCGGCGGCGAGTCCTGCGCACGTGGGGCAGTGGGTGCGAGACCTGCTCGGCGCGAAGGACGCGCGGCCGGCGCTGGTGCGGGTGCCGGGCGGTGGCCGGTTGCTCGTCGAGGCGGGCGCCAGCGCATGGGTGGTGTCCGGCGACGGCAGCAAGCGGCGCCTCGGCGCGTACGCGGGCGCCTCGTGGTCTCCGAACGGGATGTTTGTCATCGCCTGGCGCGCCGGGGAGCTGACGGCGCTTGACCCGACGGGCCGCGTGCGGTGGTCCCTCGCGCGCCCCTCGCGTGTCCTGTCGGCGCGCTGGGGACCGGTCGACGGCTTTCGCGTCGCCTACACGGCCGGTACCGAGTTGCGCGTCGTCAACGGCGACGGGACCGCCGATCGCCGCTACGGCGCGGCACGCGCAGACGTCGCACCGGCGTGGCGGCCCGATAACACCCACGTGCTCGCCTACGTCGACGGACGTGACCGCGTGAACGTCGTCGCCGTCGACTCGCGCCAGCGCCAGCGCCTGTGGCGCAGCGCGCGGGTCGCGGGCCCGAGCCAGCTGGCGTGGTCGCCGAACGGGCGGCGCCTGCTCGCCGTCACACGCCGTCGACTGATCCTCTTCGACGCGGCCGGCCGAACGCTGGTCTCGGCCGCGGTCCCGGCGGGGGGTCGGGTCGAGGACGCGCAGTGGTCGCCCCGCGGGCCGCAGGTCGCCGTCGTGCGTTATTCGGCGAGACTCGGCCGCAGCGAGGTGCTGCTGTTGGACGCGGCGCGTGGGCTGCGCGAGCGGGTGCTGTTCACGGGACCGGGGCGCTTCGGAGGCCTGGCGTGGTCGCCGAGCGGCGCCCAATTGCTGGTGGCGTGGCCAGACGCCGATCAGTGGCTGTTCCTGCGCCCGCAAGGCGGTGGGCGGCTCAGCGCGGTGGCGAACATCGCCAGGCAGTTCATGCCGGGAGCCACGAGTCCGGTGTTCCCCCGCTCGGTGCAGTGGTGCTGTGACACCACGCCTCGCGACGGCCCATGAGCAGGAGCGCCGGGACCTCTGCGGATGCCAGCGGCGTATGTCCTGCATGTCTCGTCGATACGCGGCCGCCGCGCTCGGCTTGGCGTGGGGTATATAGAGAGTTCGTGCGAAAAACCGGGATAGCGCTCGAGGCGTAGATCGATGCCGACGCTCCGACCAGCTCCACGAAGCGTCGCAATGGACGAGATCCGGCGCTCAGCCGGTGACGGTCCCGGAGTGCTTTCGCCGAGCTCGTTCTGTTGAGGGGGGCCTCCCGGCCCCCCTCACCGACCGAGGCGTTACCGGTCCTTGCAGACCAGCGTCGCGGTGCTGTCCTCGGTGCAGGACAGCTTCTTGGCCACGATCTGATCGGCGGTGACCGGCTTGCCCTGATAGGTCATCGAGGTCGGCAGCTCGACCCCTGGGGCGAAGCCGGAGAGGTTGCCCTGAGCGCGAGCCTCCTCGTAACTCTGCGGCGGCCCGGCGTTCGCCGGAGCGGTGTCGCCGAGTTGGCCAAGGACGCGGCCGTCGGCCGCGTGGGCGATCGCCCGCACCTTCTGCAAACCGCTGAGCTCCATGCTGAAGTAGCGGCCCGGGATGCCGGCCACCTCACGCGTCGCCGCGGTGCGGCCTCCGAGATCGACTGAGCGCACGGAGTCAGCGACGACTCCGTAGACGATGTCCCGTGATGCGTCCTGGTCGGTGGACAGGGAACGGTCGGCGACCAGCAGGCCGAACGGCTTCTCCGCGGTCGGGACGGTGCCGCACCCGTAGGTGGCTCGTCGTGCCCCGGGGGTCGCGGTCGGGCTATCACGCGTGGGCGGCCCGCGTGCCGTCGGCCCGCGCGCTCGCCGACGCGGCGCTCGATAAGAGGACCGCGAAGTCGTCAGCGTTGAGGATGGTGGGTCGCCGCGAGGCGACCCACCGCGCACGCAAGTCACAATCCGAGAGCCTCGGAGCGAAGTACAAATGATGCCGGCGAATAACCAGCTGCCAGACGAGGCGCTCCTGAAAAACGGCGATCCCACAGGCGAGCTGTTCGCGACCTTCTACCGCCGTTACGCCCGTCTGTTGTTTGCCCAGCTCTCGCGGGGGGCTGTCGACCCGCAGACCGCAGCCGACGTGGTCGCGGAGACGTTCTTGACGGCCCTTCTGCACCGTAGGTCGTTTGATCCGCAGCGCGGCAGCGCCTCAGCCTGGCTCACTGCCATCGCACGCCACCGGCTTGCCGATGAGCGCCGGCGCACCAAGCGCCTGCGGCGGCTTGCCAGCCGCCTGCAGCTCGAGCTCCCAGCACTGGTCGAAGCCGACCTCGACGGCTACGAAGCACTTCGAGACGCTGAAGCGTTCGAAGCGTAGACGATGCGCAGATCGCCGACGCCATCGAGGCGCTGCCTGACCGCCAACGCCAAGCGGTCATGGCACGGGTCGTACACGAGGAGCCCTACCACGACATCGCTCGCTCGCTGCGCACGTCAGAGATGAGCGCACGCCAGCACGTCAGTCGAGGCCTAGCCGCCTTGCGCCGCAACCTCACCGAATAGGAGCACAGGATGGACGCCTACATCAAAGCGCTCGAAGCCACGGTCAAGCAAGCCGCTCGTCGCCAGCATCACCAGCGGCCCAAGACACAGCCGCGCCGAAATCTCCTGCGCCTTGCAATGACCAGCACCGCCGCGCTGACGGTCGCGGCGATCGGACTCAGCGCCCTGCTACAGGGCGGCAAGGACGGTGTCGCCCAAGCAGCCGCGCTCCCCGCCTTCTCGCGCCCAGCGATCGACATCGCTGATCGCGCCTCCAAGCTGCCGCCCGGCATGTCCAAGGGCTTTGACCTGCGGCATGCCCGAAGCTTCTCGACATCCAAAGGCGTGGGCTACATTGTTGCTTCGAGTGACGGTGCCAGCGTGTGCATCGTTGTCCCCGATCCCCCCGCTGGATATGGCTCGACGTGCGCCTCGATCAAGGAGGTTCTCCGTCGCGGGCTGATCGGCGAACTCGTTGCACCAGCGCCAGACGCCGGGCGCACCGAGGTCGTAGTGCTTCAGGCAGATGCGGCAGCCACTCCGATCCTGCGCGACAGCACCGGGCAGACCCAAGAGCTCGACGTCCACGACGGGATCGCCACGACAATGGTCACGCAACCTGGAGAGCTCACAATCGCCGGCAGCGACGGCAGCCAGCGCACAATCGCGGTCAGGCCATTCGAGCCGCAAGGCGCGATCTGGGTGGACTGCCCCGATGGCCGCCACGTCAAGGTGAAAAGCTGGCGCGACTCCGGCGAGGACCGCCGACAGGCGGTATGCGCCGAGGGCTGATCTCGCCAGCCAAGGAATCACGTTCAACAGGCTCCGGCCTTCCGGTAGCAACGGAACAGGAACGGGGCCCTTGGGGAACAACGGAACGGAAAAGTCCCGGTAAGCGTCGGCCGTCGGCCGTCGGTGGCGAGGCGCCTAACCCGGTAGCGCGCCATTCAGCGCGCCGGCTGACCCGCGCGAACCCCGGCCCCAGATCACGCCCACAGCAGGACGGACCTTCAATCCTCGGGAGTCATCGTCTCCAGCAGATCGGCCATGCCTCGCAGCTGCTCGACGACCCGCGCGAGCCCAGCCCGCGGGTGCTCGTCCTCGCCGGCCGTCTCCACCGCCGCCGCGTCCAGCACCCCGGCGAGCGCCTCGCACACCGCCAGCGCCGGCATCACCAGGGGCGAGAGCAGCTCGTCGCCCTCCCCGCGTCGGTGGCGAGCGACCATCAGCATGATCTGATCACCCAGCCGCTTGGTCATCGCGATCAGCAGCCCGATCCGCGCCGCGTCGCCCTGCATGTCCGCGCGGCCATGAGATTAGGCTGCGGACGCGCAGGATTGTCGCCCAAGTTCCAATAACCGACCACCCGCATCTTTGCTCCGCTGCACCGGATTGCGTGGACAGGGGCAGCGAACGCTGGATGAGGTTGAGTGTCTGAGGTTGTGCCACCACTGGTCACCTACACCTCTTTCGCCTAAGCACGCTTAGGCGAGCTTGGTGATAGCATGGCGGCATGCGTGCAGACGATCCTCTCGTCCTTGGTTTCCAGGTCGCCGGGTCGACCGCGGTGCCGCGCCAGCGTGCGCCGCGGAGGCTGGGCGCTGTGAAGCGCCAGGTGTCGGTTCCTGCCGAGGTGTGGCAGCGACTCGAAGCGGTGGCCAGCCAGCTAGGCACCACGCCCAACGACCTGCTGGTGCGCTTCGCCAACAGTGGCATGGCACAGGCCGAACGGCTGGGGAAGACCCGGC
>JBBSQG010000015.1:0-16866 GCA_038258125.1 Solirubrobacterales bacterium | reverse complement strand
TGCCCGGCGTGATGCGCCGGATATCGAAGAAGATGCCCTTGCGGTCGCGGGCGTTGCCGAGGCGGCCACAGGCCGCCGGGCTGGACGGCGGGGTGCGCCGCTCGCGGGCCGCGCGCAGCGAGATGCAGACCGTCGGGTCGCCGCCGAGCACGCCGCTCTCCAGCCGCCACGCGCGCCCACCGTCGGGGTCGGGCAGGACGAGCGGCGCGATGCCGAACGGATGGCGCTCGACATGACCGTCGGCGAAGCGCAGCCGCACGTCGAGTGCAAGGTCCTCCGGCAGGCCCGCGTAGACGGCCATGAACGTGCCGCCGGCATGCACGCGCACCTGCCGCGAGCGCCCCGCCGCCGCGACCGTCACCGCGCGCAATCGCGTGCCCGCGACGCCGGACACGACCGTGCGCACGTCGGCAGGCCGCTTGGCGTCGAAGATCCGCGCACCGACGAGCGACGAGGCATTCGTGCGCACGACGCTGCAGGCGTCGGCCGCATCGGGCGCGAGCGTGCGGAAGCGCCCGTCGAGGCCGACGATCCCGAACTCGCCGCGCACGAGCTGACCGGCGGTCGAGCACAGCAGGCCCGTGCGGCTCGTGGCCAGGCGCAGCGTCCAGCGCGTCGTGGCGGCGCGGGGGTCGCCGACCGAGAAGCCGGCGAGGCGGCCGGTGCCCGGCGCGGGTGTCTGCTCGGGCGGCGTGGCTCGCGAGGCGGGGATCACGCTGCCGCGCAGGACGAGCAGCGTCGCCGCCGCCGACGCCGCCGTCGCCGAGAGCGCGAGCAGCGACGCGAGCACCAGCACGCGTGGACGCAGGCGTCGCAGGAACCGGCCCAGATCGGCGCCTCTGCCGCGAAGGCGCGCGCCACGCCCCGCATCCGCCGTCTGCGCGCGGTGCGCGGCCGACGAGACGCTCTCGCCGAGCCGCTCGAGAATGGGTAGATCGGGGAAGTCGCCGTCAGCCATGGCGCACCCCCGACGGCGCCGGCAAGCTGGGCGCCCCCTGGCTTGCGCCCTCGGCCCCCAGCGAGGCGGCAAGCGATCGGAGTCCTCGTGAGACGCGCGCCCGCGCGGTCTGCTCGCTGACGCCGAGCGTTTGCGCCATCTCGCGGTAGGAGCGCTCGTCGACGACGCGCATCCGCAGTGCGGTGCGGGCGTTGGCCGGCAGTCGCTCCAGCAGCTCGGCGACGTGCCCGCGCTGCTCGCGCAGGCCGGCGAGCTCCTCGATGCGCTCGACATCGGCGTCGACGAGCGCCGGGCGCTCGATCCCGACGCGCTGGAGGGCGCGGCGCTCGATCGCGCCCTTGCGATACCAGCCGTGCAGCTGGTTGCGCGCGATCCCGAACAACCACGCGCCGCGCTCGTCGCCGTCGGCTGCGCGACAGCGTGAGCGCGACGCGATCGCGACGGCGAACGTCTCGGCGACGAGATCGACGGCCGCCTCGGCATCGAGCGTGCGCCGGCTGAAGTACGTCACCATCGCGCGGGCGTGGCTGCGGTAGAGCGCATCGATGTCCTCGGCGGTCAGTGTCACGGTCGGACGGTCACTCAGGCACGTTCGGACCGCCATCGTCTATCAGTCGCACTCCACCGTCGGACTGTGACCGATCGCGGTGACGGCCACCCGACGTCGGACCGTTGCCGGTTTCTGTTGGCCACGAATATCAACGCGTCATCCTGGGCGAGGCGGGCAGACTCCGAGTCATGGCGACCGGCCACACACCCGAGACCGTCCACCACCCGCGTTTCGCCCGCATGTACGCGCGGATGAGCGAGCGCGAGTCCGACGAGCAGATCGAGCATCGCCGGGCGACGCTCACGGGCCTGAGCGGCCGGGTGATCGAGATCGGTGCCGGCAACGGGCGCAACTTCGGCTTCTTTCCCGCCGCGGTGACGGAGGTCGTCGCCGTCGAGCCCGAGCCGCACCTGCGTGCCCTCGCCCAGACCGCGGCGGCGAGCGCGCCCGTCCCGATCGAGGTCGTCGATGCGGTCGCCGGCGCGCTCCCGCTCGACAGCGCCAGCTGCGACGCGGCGGTCGCCAGCCTCGTGCTCTGCAGCGTCCCCGACCCGGCCGCCGCGCTCGCCGAGCTGCGCCGCGTGCTGCGTCCCGGCGGCGAGCTGCGCTTCCTCGAGCACGTCCACGCCACTCGCCAGCCGCTGCGCGCCGTCCAGACGGCGCTTGACCGCAGCACGCTGTGGCCGCGGTTCGCCGGCGGCTGCCACGTCGCGCGCGACACGCTGCACGCGATCGAAACCGCCGGCTTCGACGTCACCCGGGTGCACCACTTCGACTTCTCGCCCGGCTGGCCCGTGCCCGCCATCCCGCACATCCTCGGCAGCGCGACCCTCGGCGTGGGAGGATCGGAGGCTCAGCCGCGATGACCGAGGAACTGCCGAGCTTCGAGGAGGGCGACCGCGTCGCGATCATGCGCGTGGCGCCGGTCAGCGGCGACATCCAGATCATCGAGGCGAAGGTGCTCGGGATGGTCGACGAGTACCAGGTCGTCGTCCGCTTCCCGGGCGGAACCGACCTCACGCTGCCGGTCGGCGACGTGACGCGGATGCCGCCGCGTCCATCCTGACAGCGAGATCCTCTCGCTGACGATCGGGAGCTTCGGCAGACGGCGAGCAGCATCCAGGACTTGGTCTGCAGGCGTCCGACCTACCCCGGGCGGGACGCAGATATCAGGCAGCCGTCAGCCCCTCTTGGGCTCCGCGAGATCGCTGCCCGCTGGGCGGGTCGCGCTGGGCCGAGTGCGGTCAGGGCCGGTCGTAGGGAACGCCGGCGGCCGGCAGCTCGTGACCGTCACCGGCCGGCACGGAGCGCGGACGTGCGGTCCCACCGCCCAGGGCCGCGCGGTTGGATGTGCCCGCCAGGCAGCGCGTGCGGCGCACCTCGCTGCTCGACCGCCACCAGTCGCCCGGCGACAGCCCCGCGGAGCTGTTCGGCGTCGCGGTGTCACAGGCCGAGCCCGTCGGCGCGCCGCTCGCGCTGGCCAGCGTCCGCAGCAGTGCGGACTCCAGGTCCCAGCGCGTGCCGTCGACCGGCAGGCGGGGACCGAGCTCCCAGGCGACCGCCGTGTCGCTGACGCGCACGTCGAGCTCCGGAGCGATCTCGCCCGACCGCGCCGCGATCCTGCGGCGCTTGCACCGGTAGCCGCGCACTGCGCGTCCCTCCGTGCGGATGCTGTCGCGGCGCAGGCGCAGGCTCCCGCTACGCACCGTCCGGCGCAGCACGGCCTCGCGCAGCACGCGGACGCGCGTGCTGCGACAGGAGCGCACGGTATAGGCCGGCACCGATTCGTGGAGCGCGGCGGTCCCCCACGAGGTGAGCACGCCGTCGCGCAGCCCCGCGAAGCCGAGCACCGTCTTGCCGTCGCCGGCGACGGGCGCGGCGGTCGTCACCCCGGCCGGCGTGCCGCCGGCGCGGCGGATTGCGCGCTCGGCGACCGCCACGAAGCGGGTGGGGTCGTAGCCCGCCGGCACGCGCGGGTTGACGAGGATGCGCTGGCCGGCGAGCGCACGGCCGGCTCCCGGCAGGGGCTCGACCGAGTCCGATCCGTCCGGCGCCGGCGCCGCCGGAGCGGGTGGGAACTGCACAGCGCAGCCCGGCCGCCGCCACTCCTCGACGGCGTGCCAGTACTCGGCCTGCGACTGACCGGAGGGCATCGGCGTCGCCGGGTCGCATCCGTCGATCTGGTGCGCGAGACCGGAGATGTGACCGAGCTCGTGCAGGACGTTCGTCTCGAAGTCATACGCCGGCGCCACCGCCGGCGCGGGTCCGAGAGACCACGGGCCGAACTGCGGCGAGGGCTTGAGCAGCACGTCGTACTCCGGGCTCACCGACGTCGACGTCGTGGCCGCGATCCGGGTGCAGACGCGTACCCGCACGGGCGTGCGGACGCGTTTGAAGCGCGGCACGCGCAGCGTGCGCGGGATCGTCCGGCGCCGCACGGCACCGTCGACGACGACGTCGTGGCGCAGGAGGATGCGCAGCGAGCGGTTCGTGCGCCGCACCGTGTCGCCCGTGCGCCGCGGAACTCGCGCGCACACGGTGTGCGCCGGCGTCCGGATCGTACGCTCGTCGGTGCGCACCTGGGCGAGTCCGAGCAGGCCGTCTGGCAGCGCGGTGACGCCGATGACGCTGACCCCGTCCTCGACGCCGGGGGCCGAGTTCGTCGGGCCGAGGTACGTGTTGCCCCAGCGCACGAGGGAGCGCACGAGGATCTCCTGCACGCGCGCCGGATCGAGGCCCGGAGCGGCCGGGTTGGCGTAGAAGCCCACGCCGCCGGGCGGCCCGACCGTCGCCGGGATCGGATCGCTGCGATCGGCGGCGCGCGCGGGCCCAACGAGAGCGGCCGCGAACGGGGCGGCGGCCACGACGACGAGACCGAGTCGCAGCCCCCGCATCGCGCGGCATCCTACCGCGCAGCGCCGCGTTCTCGATCAGCTGGACGCTGCGGCGTCGCGACGACGTTCAGATCTGCGTACCACCGGCGACGCGCTCGAGAAGGAAGGGTCAGCCCGGCCGGGAAGATGAACGCGGTCCACTGATGCGAGACCGCCGATGCTCCACGTCTTCATCGATATCGCGGTCGCAAGCGAACTTGAGAAGGAGCTGCGGATTAGGCAGCTGGTCGAGAGCCCCTCCTTTGCAGAGACGCACCGCGCCGTCGGCGCGCTCGCGAGCTACACCGACTACTCAGAACAGCAGGCCCAGGAGCTGTTGGAGGCCGCGGTCACGAACTCCCAGATAGCCTCGATTGCCAGCGATCGCGACGTACACGAGTTCTTCATGCAGCTCGACGGGCGACACGGCCACATCCTCGACGCCGCGATCCGAACGCGGTTTCCACAACGTTCGGACCGGACGACGAGTAGGCCCGGTCGGGCGTGGAGCCCAATCGGTGACCTCGCGGCTGATGCAACCGAGTCAATCTCCATCGGGGCGATTGGCTCAACGGCCCGTCTTGGCTGGACGGAGTGGCCGGAGGCACTGAGCGCGCGACTCAAACGAGTAACCAGCTGATTGCGCGGTTCTCGGAAGGTACCATCCGCGCATGGAGCGTCAACAGGTCATTCTCAATCTCGACCGTGAGGTTGCCGCACTGCTCGCGACATGTGCCGCCGACGCGGAGGTGACCGAGAGCGAGATCGTCGAGCAAGCCGTCCGGGCATTGGATCTGCGAGCGCTCGTCACGCGGATCCGTGACCGCAGCGACCTCGACGAGGACGCGGCGATGAAGCTCGTCGGAGAGGAGCTGCGCGCGGCGCGAGTCGAGCGCGCCGCGTGATCCGCATCGTTGCGGACGCCAACGTCCTGGTGTCCGCAGCCCTCGCCCGCTCGCCGGCCGCTCCGTCCGCGTTGGTGCTCGACGCGGCGCTCGACGGCCGCGTCGAGTTGGTCGCATCGCCAACGCTGCTGGGCGAGATCGCATCGGTGCTGATGCGTCCGCGTCTGCGTCGCTACTTGTCGCTCGACGAGGCCGCGCGGTTCGTCAGCGATCTTGGATCTCAGATGATGCTGAATGCCGACGCGCCGCCACCGCATCCCGCGGTCTGCCGCGATCCCAACGACGACTACCTCGTCGCCCTCGCGCTCAGAACGGGGGCGGAGGCGATCGTCACCGGTGACCTCGACCTGCTTGAGCTCGCAGACCCGCCGGTTCGGGTCATCACACCTCGCGCGTTTCTCGCGCAGCTCGACGCCTCGGCGTGAACCGGAGCGCCGAGCCTCCCGCGAACTAATCGGGGCGCCGAGATTTGAACTCGGGACCTCACCGACCCGAACGGTGCGCGCTACCAGGCTGCGCCACGCCCCGATGTCAGACGATTATCTCACGACGACCCGGCGACCGCCCGGTAGTACCGGACGGCGAGACCCGTGATGAGCGTCTGAAGGGCCGTCTCCAGGGAAACGCCCTCCGTGTGAGCGTAGCGTTCTGCGCCCGCGTCCTCTATCCGCTGGGCCTGCGCGACGACATCGTCCATCAACTCGGGATGTCGATCGGCGAAGTACGCGCCCAGCGCGTAGAGCGCCGTATCGGTGAACGGCTCGAGCTCGCCGCCGTCCTCTCGCTCATCGGCCAAGGCCGGTGAGCGGGGCGGTCGCAGAGGTGATGGTCGGCACGATCGGTGGAACGTTAGCGCCGACCGTGGTCGGCGCGCCAGCCTCCCGGGCGAGGCCGGCGGCGGGTGACGTCGTCTGACTTGCGGTTGGCACGAGCCCCGGGGCCGAGGCCTCCTCCGCCACCTGGCCCGCCGGGCCAAGCGCCCCCGTCGCAAGCCGGGATCGGTCGGTGCGCGACCCGCCGGGCAGCCGCCCGCCGGGCCGGTCGCCGCTCGAAAGCGTGTCTGCTCGCGCGGGCGAAGCGCCGCCGCCGCGCCGGCCGGCCGATCGGCCATCGCGGCCGGCCACGACGTTGACCAGCGCGCCCAACGCACCGCGTGTGGCGCTTCCGAGCGGACCCCGCACCGCCGCGCCGGGTGACTGCCCCGGTGCTGATCCCGCCGCCGCTGCCGGTCCGGAGCCGCTCGCGGTCGCACCGGCCCCGGCACCCGAGGCGGGCGTGGGCTCCCCGCCGCCAGTGGCGGGCGGGTCGTCGGCGTCCGGCGCCGGTTGGCCGGATGTCTGCAGCGCGACCGAGATCCCCCGCGGCTGCTCGCGCGGTGCGCCGTCGCCGGCCACCTGGACGACCGGAACGCCGAAGGCGGGATGCGCCGGCGTCCCCGCCCGGTCGGAGATCGCCGACCCGGCACCGACCCCGGCGACCGCCACGGTCACGGCCGTCGCGACGGCCTTCGTCCAGCCCGTCACCGCCGCCGGGTCCAGCGTCGCTGCGACACGTGCCGACCACTGCGCGACAGTCGGCGCGCCCGGCGCGCCGAGCAGCTGCGCGGTGCAATCGCCTTCGCCGCCCCAGCGTCGCCTCAGGAACGCCGGCAACGGGAGGACCGCCGCGATCCGCGCCGCCGCACCGCCGGTACGGCCGGCCTGCGCCAGCTTGCCGAGGTCCGCGCCCGCCAGCCGGGCGTAGCGGCGGCAGGGCTGGCAGTGCGCGAGGTGACGGGCCATGCGGCGCTTATAGCGCAGGCCGCTGCGATCGATCCCGCGCTCGGAGTCCACGGCACGCTGCACGAGCCGGCAGCGCGCGCCGCTGACGAGCTGCTCGTACTCCTCCGACAGGCGCTTGCGTGCGCGAAACAGCGTGCTCTCGACCGCCGGGCGGCTGAGTCCGAGCCGCTCGCCGATCTCACGGTACGCAAGGCCCTCGAACTCGCGCATGACGAGGATGTCGCGGTGCATCGGTGAGAGGCCACCGAACGCGCCGCACAGGTTGTCGAGCGCGAGCTTGTCCTCGACCGCGCCGTCCGGCGTCGGGCGGGGACTGGCCAGCCGACCATGCTCGTCGGCGCCGACCGCGTCGTGGGCATCGAAGGAGACCTCGATGCCGTGACGACCGCGGCGGTAGGCGTCGATGCACTTGTTCTTGGCGATCTCATAGATCCACGGCCGAAACTGGATCTCGCGCTCAGAGCCGTCCCGCAGCCGGCGCAGCGCCGACAGGAAGACCTCCTGCGTGATGTCCTCGGCACGAGCGTGGTCACGGACCATGCCGGCGACGTACGCCTCGATACGCGGCTGGTAGCGCACGAACAGCTGCTCGAACGCGCGCTCGTCGCCGGCGCGCACGCGCGCGACCAGATCCAGGTCGGCGACCGCGCGGTCTTCGGACCCGGTGACGACTGCCGACACCGACATGCTTTTCCCCCTATCCGTGCGTGGGAGTCTCCTCTGCGCGGCCCGCCGCCATCCTGGCCCGGGACTCCGCGACAAGACCGAACTGTAGCGTTGCATCTCGTGCTGGACAACATCCTCGGTTACCTCGACGATCTGCTCTCGCCGGGCACGTTCGCGGACTACGGACCCAACGGGCTCCAGGTCCCCGGCCCGCGCGATGTGCGAACCGTCGTGACCGGCGTCTCGGCCGGCGCCGAGCTCTTCGAGCGTGCGGCGCAGCTCGGCGCCGACCTCGTGCTCGTCCACCACGGGCTGTTCTGGTCGGGCGCCCCGTTGGCGCTGACGGCGTCCGCCAAGCACCGCCTGCAGCTGCTCTTCGAGCACGACATGGCGCTCGCCGCGTACCACCTGCCGCTCGACGGCCATCGCGAGGTCGGCAACAACGCGCTGCTCGCCGCCGGCCTGGGCTGCGTCGCCCACGAGCCCTTCGCCCATCACCGCGGGATGCCCATCGGCGTCGCCGCCCGCTTCGACGGCGACGGACCGACGTCCGCCGAGCTCGTCGAGCGCGTCGGGAGCCTGACCGGGCGCGAGCCCCTGGCGTTCCTTGCCGGGCCCGAGCGCGTGCGCACGATCGCGATCGTCTCCGGCGCGGGCTCGGACTACCTTGCCGAGGCAGTCGCCGCGGGGCACGACGCCTTTCTCACGGGCGAGCCGACCGAGCGCGTCATGACCCACGCCGAGGAGGCGGCCATCCACTACATCGCCGCCGGCCACTACGCGACCGAGACGTTCGGCGTCCGGCGCCTCGGCGAGCTGCTGGCCGAGCGCTTCGGCGTCCGGCACGAGTTCGTCGACGTCCCCAACCCGATCTAGACGGCCCACTTGGCCCATCCTGCGGGTTGTCGCACGGTGCCGGACGGAGGTTCGGTTGAGCCCGTCCACCCGGGGTGGTACAAGACAGAGGTGCTCTAAACCACATCAGGAGGGTCTCTGCCGATGCCCAATCACCTCACCCCCACGGAACTCGCGCGCGAATCAGGACTTGACCGCCGGGACGTGATCTCCAAGTGCATGGAGCTGGGGGTACCGATCTTCCAGGGCCGAATCGACAAGTCGCTGTTCCTGACCAGCCTCGACGCCGAGCAGCGCGAGCGGGAGCCCGCCCAGCTCTAGCCCTCCGCCCTACCCAGCTTCTTGCGTCACGCCCGCGATCTCGCGGGCGCAGGACGCTCTACCGCCGCTCGCTCGGACCGGCGGACTGGCGCAGCAGCGCGCCCGTCGTCTGCTCGAGGATCTTGCGCCATGCGCGCGTGCGGCCCTGCTCAGCCTCGAAGTGCTTCATGACCTTGCGCACCCGCGTCGCCGAGATCTCGATGCCGTGGCGCTGGCAGATCTCGCGGAAGCGCGGATAGGCGAAGGCCAGCTGTGTGGTGACCGACTGGAAGCCGTGGCGCGCAACCTCCACGCGCGACGCGAAGTTCATGATCGATGTCTGGAACATGAGCTCGTCGTCGGGCTCAGGCTCGATGAGGATGATGTCGACGCCCGGATAGCGCTGCTCCCACTGGCGCGCCATCTCGTGCAGGCGCTGGTAGGCGACCATCTTGAACGCCTGGTAGCCGATCTGCGGGAAGCCCATATCGCTGACGTGGCGGGTGCGGGTGCCGCCGAGCGTGCGGACCTTGGTCTTGAAGTCGTTGACGTAGGGCACGAGCGGATTGACGACGACGATGAACTTCGCGCCGGCGTTGACGGCGATGTCAAGATTCGTCGTCGAGACGATGCCGCCATCGACGAGTTCGCGATCGCGCACCGTGACCGGCGCGTAGACCATCGGCAGCGCGGGCGACGCCCGCACTGCCCTCGAGATCGGCACGTCGTCCCAGCCCTCGCCCCCGAACACGATCCGCTCGCAGGTGTCGAGGTCGGTCGCGGTGATGTAGAGCTCTGGATCGACCGAGCGGAAGTCGTCGCTGCGGGCCGGGTCGCTCGTGAGGATCCTGTGCAGGTATTGCTCGACGCCGGCGCCCGAGTACGCGCCCGCCGGCAGCCCCTCGGCGAGCCCGAGCACGAGATCCATCGCCGAGATCTGGCCGAGATGGCCCACGACGCCGCGCAGCAGCTGGGCCGAGCGCAGCGGCAGCGTGATCGCGCTGCGGGCCAGGCCGCCGAGGTTCGGGCGCAGGAGGTTGCCGAGGTCGAGCTCGGGAAACGGCGCCGGCCGCTGGTGGTCGACGACGCGCATCATCTCCTCCGGCGTGATGCGATTGGCGACCATCGAGGCGACGAACGAGCCGGCGCTCGTGCCGACGTAGACATCGAAGTCGTTGACGGTCCGGTTGACCGTGAGCAGGTCGAGCGCGCGCAGGGCCCCGATCTCATAGACACCGCCGGTGAAGCCGCCGCCGCCGAGCACGAGCGCGGTCTTGGAGCGCTTGCGCCGCGAGCTCGACCGGGCGCCGGTGCGCTCCTGGGGCGCGAGCTTGACGACCTTGCCCATCAGCTCAGTTTACGGCCGCTCACTGCCAGGTTGCGGGCAAGCTGCGCATCGCCGACCGGCGCGTGTTGTTGTGTACGGCGATGCCCCGACCGATCATCGGCCTGCTCGTACTCGTCGCGCTGCTCGCGGCGGCCGCGCCCGCGGGCGCCGCGACGCCGCTCGGCGAGGCCAACCTGAAGTCCGCGATCGCGCGCGAGATGCGCAAGGCGCCGCGCACCTCCGGCGCCTACGTCCGCGACCTCGACAGCGGCAAGGTGCTGTACGCGCTGCGGGCCGGCACCGGCCGCATCCCCGCGTCGGTCGAGAAGCTCTTCACGACGTCCACCGCGCTGCTGCGGATGGGTCCGTCGGCGACCCTGCGCACGCTCGCGGTCACAGGACCGGACATCGTCACCGAGCCCGGTGGGACGCTGCGCGGAGACCTCGCGCTCGTCGGCGACGGCGACCCGTTCTTCGGCGACGAGGCCGCCACGGCGCTGGCGCAGTCGATCCGCGCGGCGGGCGTGCGCCGCATCAGCGGCTCCATCGTGGGTGACGAGAGCGCCTTCGACGCCCGGCGCTCGGGCTGCTGCAAGGGGTATGACCCCGATCTCGGCGGCGTGCTGAGCGCGCTGGCCTACGACCGCGGGATCTTCCGCGGCCGCGCGCGGTTGGACGCGGCGCGCTTCGCCGCCGGGCGCTTTGCCACCAAGCTGCGGGCGGCGGGCGTGCGGGTGGCGGGAAAGAGCAAGGCCGGGCCGGCGCCCGACGGCGCCAAGACCGTCGCCTTTGCCGACTCGCACAGCGTCGAGGAGCTGATCGGCCTGATCAACGTGCCGTCGAACAACTTCGCCGCCGAGATGCTGCTACGCAAGCTCGGCGCACGCTACCGCGGCGGCAGCGGTACGCGGGTCACCGGCGCCCGCGTCATGCGCGAGACGCTCAGGGACTTCTCCGTGCGGCCGAAGCTCGTCGACGGCTCCGGGCTGTCGCGCTCCAACCGCGCCTCGCCGCGCGACGTCGTGCGGCTGCTGGACCGGATGGAGGGCGAGGACATCGGGACGACGTTTCGCGATTCGCTCGCCGTCACCGGCCGCACCGGCACCGTCAAGGCGCGCATGCGCGGCACGGCGGCGTCCGGGCGCTGCAGCGTGAAGACCGGCACGCTGCGGCTCGTCAGCGCGCTCGCCGGCTACTGCCACACGCAAGGCGGTCGGGACATCGGCTTCGCGCTCATGTTCAACCGCGCGAACACGTACGCCGCGAAGGCGCGCGAGGACCGCATCGTCGCGGCGATCGCCCGTCTCAGCGGCCCGCCGGCGATCCCGGTAGTGCCGCCCGACCGGGGGACGTCCGGCGGCACCGCGCCGCCCGGCTGAACGTCCCCGATCATCCGCGACGGGCGGAGGTGGGCGGCTCGTCACATTGATGCACCGGAGACTAGCTATTCGGGATCGACTCCGGCGGACGCGCGCCACTCGAACCTGGAAGGACCCACGCCCATGCCCTTCACGACGGTTCGCTGGATGCGGCGATCGACGCTCGCCTCGATTGCCGCCGTCGCCACCGGAGCGCTGCTTGCGGGCTGCGGTGACGACGAGAAGGACACGGCTGTTCACCGTCACGGGCGAGGCGAGCGATGCCGAGCTCCCCGCCCAGCCGGCCACCCTGACGGCTACCGATGACGGCGACAAGCAGTACGGCTTCGAGTTCAAGGGCCTGAAGGCGGGCGTCGATGTGACGCGCCGCCCAAGGGGCCGCCGCCGGTCGACTTCGCCAACGGCCTCAGCACGCAGGTCATCGACGGCGGCATCGCTCAGAACATCTCGCTTGACCTGAAGGTCGGCAGCTATGCCGTCATCTGCTTCATCCAGGACCGCAAGGGCGGCAAGCCACACGTCGCCAAGGAGATGATCGACGAGCTCGTCGTCGAGTAGTCGGCGTCGACAGGCGGGGCTGCGTCAAGGCAGCAGGTTCAGCAGCCCCGCCTCGTCGAGCACGACAACGCCGAGCCGCTCGGCCTTGGCGAGCTTCGTGCCAGGCGAAGCACCGGCGACGAGGTAGTCGGTCTTCTTCGACACGCCCGACGTCACGCGGCCGCCGGCGCCCTCGATCCGCTCGGTCGCCTCCTCGCGTGTGAGCTCCGGGAGGGTCCCGGTCAGCACGAACGTCTTGCCGGCCAGCGGTCCCTCTCCCGGCGGCGGGCCCTCGAGTGCCATGCTGACGCCGACGGCGCGCAGGTCCTCGATGAGGGCCCGCATCTGGTCGTGGGCGAGCTGCTCGCAGATCTTCAGCGCCATCTTCGGCCCCACGCCGCTGGTCTGCTCGATCTCCTCGGCGCTGGCGGCCAGCAGCGCGTCGATCGTGCGAAAGCGCTGGGCGAGGTTGCGGCCGGTGACGAATCCGACCTCTTCGAGGCCGATCGCGAACAGCAGCCGCCCGAAGGGACGGTCGCGCGACTCCGCGACGCTCGCGACCACGCGGTGGGCTGAGATCTCGCCGTAGCCGTCGAGCTCGAGCAGCTGGTCGGGCGTCAGGCGATAGAAGTCGGCGGCGGTCTTGACCAGCCCGGCCTGCTGGAGCTGGTGGACCTGCTTCTCGCCGAGGCCGTCGATGTCCATCGCGCCGCGCGAGACGAAGTGCTTGAGCAGCTGCCACTGGCGCCCGGGGCAGACGCGGTTGGGACACATCGTGAAGACCCCCTCCTCGGGCTTGACGGTCGGCGTATCGCACGACGGGCAGCGCTGCGGCGGGCGCGGCGGGTCGGCCCGGCCGGGCCGCTCGGCGGCGTGCGGCGCCGGCGAGGGCACCTGCGGGATGACGTCGCCGGCGCGCAGCACGATGACCTCGTCGCCGCCGCGCAGGTCCTTGCGCGCGAGGTCCTCCTCGTTGTGCAGCGTGGCGAGCTTGACCCTCACGCCGCCGACGTGGACGGGCTCGAGCACCGCGAACGGGTGCAGGTCGCCGAACTTGCCGACGTTCCACATGATGTCGCGCAGCGTCGTGGCCTTCGTCGTCGGCGGGAACTTCCAGGCGATCGCCCAGCGCGGGTCGCGCCCGACGACCCCCAGCCGGCGCTGCAGCTCGAGGTCGGAGACCTTGACGACGACGCCGTCGATCTCGAAGTCGAGGCTGCCGCGCCGCTCCTGCCAGGCCAGGCACTGCGCGACGACCTCTTCCTCGGTGCGCAGCAGCTGGACGTCGTCATTGACGCGAAAGCCGTGCTCGCGCAGCCACTGCAGCGCCTCCCAGTGGCCCTCGAACGCGATTCCGTCGACGCGCCCGATCCCGTAGGACCACATCGACAGCGGCCTGTCGCGGGCCAGTCGCGGGTCGAGCTGGCGGATCGTCCCCGCGGCAGCGTTGCGCGGGTTCATGAACGTCGACAGGCCCGCCGCGGCGCGGCGCTCGTTCAGCGCGGCGAACTCCTGCAGCGACATGTAGACCTCACCGCGCACCTCGAGCACCGGCGGGGCATCATCGACCTTCAGGGGGATCGTCGGCATCGTGCGCAGGTTGTGGGTGACGTCCTCGCCTATCTCGCCGTTGCCGCGCGTCGCGCCCTGCACGAAGAGCCCGTCCTCATAGCGCAGCGAGATCGCCAGCCCATCGACCTTCGGCTCGGCGACGAACTCAAACTTCGGGTCTTCGATCCCCTCGCGCGCGAGGTGCGCGCGCATGCGCACCACCCAGGCGCGCAGCTCCTCCTCGCTGCGGGCGTTGGCGAGCGACAGCATTCCGATCTCGTGCTCGACCTTCGGCAGCGAGGAGACCGGCTCGCCGCCGACGCGCTGCGTCGGCGAGTCGGGCGTGACGAGCTCAGGATGGGAGGCCTCCAGGGCGCGCAGCTCGTCGAGCAGCGCGTCGTAGTCGTCGTCGCCGATCTCGGGGTCGTCGAGGACGTAGTAGCGGTAGCCGTGGTGGTGCAGCTGCGTGCGCAGCTCGGCGGCGCGCGCCGTCGCGTCATCCGGCGGACTCACTCCACCTCCCGAGCGGCGGGGGCGAGCAGGCGGCCGAGGTCGTGGCGCTCCAGCGCGTCCATGCCCGCCGCGTCGGTGAGGTCGAAGTGCAGCGGCGTGACGGCGATGTCCCCGGCGGCGACCGCGGCGAGGTCGGTCCCCGGCTCGTCGTGGAAGCCGTGGTCGCGGCCGTAGACCCAGTAGCGCTTGCGGCGGGAGACCGACCCCGCTTGCCCGTCGTGCTCCGCCTCGGGGTCGCTCAATGTCAGCTCGTCGCGGTAGATCCGCTTGCCCAGGCGGGTGACCTGGACCCCGACCGCGTCGCCGGCCGGGCAGTTGACGTTCAGCAGCGTGCCGGTCGGCAGCGGGACGTCCTCGATCTCCGCCACGACCCGCGCGACGAAGCGCGCGCCCTCGCCGAAGTCAAAGGAGTCCGACAGGCGGAAGTCCATCTCGCGCGCGGAGGACTGCTGGGAGACGGCGATCGCGGGCAGACCGAGGATGACGCCCTCCAGCGCGGCCGCGACCGTGCCCGAGTAGGTGATGTCGTCGCCCAGGTTGGCGCCGTGGTTGATGCCCGAGACGATCAGCTCGGCCTGGAAGCCCTCGACGAGGCCGAGGTTGGCCAGGCGCACGCAGTCGACCGGCGTACCGTCGGTCGCATAGCCGATGGTGCCGTCGTCGAACGCGATCTGCTCGACCCACAGCGGGCGCATCGTCGTGATCGAGCGCGCCATCGCCGAGCGGTTGCCGTCGGGCGCGATGACGACGAGCTCGATCCCGGGGACGTCCAGCAGGGCGCGGCGCAGCGTCTGCAGCCCGTCAGCCTCGATCCCGTCGTCGTTGGTCAGCAGCACCCGCATTCAGGCGAGGATAGTCACGGGTCCGGTGGGTAGCCGACGCTCGCGAGCGCCAGACCGTGCGCCGGCGCGGTCGGTCCGGCGCCGGCTCGGGGTGCGCCGGTCAGCAGCGCGGCGCAGTCCTCCGGCGCGCGCCGGCCGGTCGCCACCTCGAGCATCGTGCCGACGAGGATGCGGTTCATCGAGCGCATGAACGTGTCGGCGGTGATCCAGAACTCGAGCAGGTCGCCATCGCGGAGCCACTGCGCGCTGCGGATATCGCGCTCAAACCGCGTGTGGTAGGTGTCGGTCGGCGTGAAGGCGGTGAAGTCGTGCCGGCCGACGAGCGCCGCCGCACAGCTGTGCAATGCGTCGACGTCGAGCTCCCAGCCGTGCCACAGCGCGCGCGCATCCCACCACACCGAGCGCGCGCGACGATGCAGGACCCGGTAGCAGTACGTGCGCGAGATCGCGTCGTGGCGGGCGTCGAAGCCCGCCGGCGCCGGGTTGCAGTCGAGCACCGCGATATCGCGCGCCAGCAGTGCGTTGAGGCGCAGCGGGTCGACCGCCTCGTGCTCGTAGGAGCAGACCTGGCCCCACGCGTGCACGCCGCGGTCAGTCCGCCCGGCGACGACGAGCCGCAGCTCGTCCTCGCGCAGGATCGTCCGCAGCGCGCTCTCGACCTCCTCCTGCACGGTCCGCTGCCCCGGCTGGCGCGCCCAGCCGGCGAATCCGGTTCCGTCGTACTCCAGCACCATCCGGCTCGTCATGGCCGGCAGCGTACGCCGGCGCCTACGGCGCGAGTCCGGGCGCGGCTAGACGAGTTCGAGGAAGACCATCTCGGTGGCGTCACCCTGGCGTGGTCCCAGCTTCAGGATCCGCGTGTAGCCACCGGGACGCTCCGCGTAACGCGGCGCGACCTCGGCGAACAGGGTGTGCACGACGAACTTGTCCTGCCCGAGCGTCGCGAGCGCCTGGCGCCGCGCGTGCAGGTCACCGCGCTTGGCCAGCGTGATGAGCTTCTCCAGCTCGGGCTTGACGGCCTTGGCCTTCGCCTGGGTCGTCGTGATGCGCTCGTGCTCGATGACCTCCTTGCAGAGGTTCATGAGCAGCGCCTTGCGATGCGAGGAGCTGCGGCTGAGCTTGTGGCGGGTCTTCTGATGGCGCATGGTCGGCCGCGAGTCTAGTCGTCGCGGAGACCGAGGCCGCGATTGTGCAGCGTCTCGATCACCTCGTCGATGGACTTCTTGCCGAAGTTCGGGATCGCGTTGAGCTCGCCCTCGGACTTGGAGATGAGATCGCCGACGGTCTGGATGCCGGCCCGCTTGAGGCAGTTGTAGGAGCGCACGCCGAGCTCGAGCTCCTCGATGAGGATGTCGTGCATCGGGCCGGCCGAGCTGCCCGCGCCGGCGGTGCCGGCGAGCGTGCCATGGCCGTTGGTGCCCTCGAGCTGGCCGCCGGGCCCGGCGCGCAGCTCCTCGATACGGTCGGCGTCGGTGAAGATCGCCAGCTGGGCGATGAGGATCTCCGCCGCCTCGCGCAGCGCGGCCTGCGGGTCGATCGACCCGTCGGTCTCGATGTCGAGCGTGAGCTTGTCGAAGTCGGTGCGCTGACCGACGCGGGCGGGCTCGACGCCGTAGGCGACGCGCCGGACCGGCGAGAAGATCGAGTCGATCGGGATCACCCCGATCGGCTGGTCGGGCGCCGTGTTGTCCTCCGACTGGCGGTAGCCGCGGCCACGGCCGACCGTGAGGTACAGCTCGAGCTTGGTCTTCTTCTCGAGCGTCGCGATGTGCACGTCGGGGTTGAGCACCTCGACACCGGCCGGCAGGTCGATGTCCTTGGCGGTGATC